>JANJUH010000456.1 GCA_024710675.1 Lysobacterales bacterium | reverse complement strand
CGCGGCCGGGCGTTTCCGCCTCGATCTGTACCACCGGCTGGCCGGCTTCGCGGCGCGCATTCCGCCGCTGCGCCAACGCGCCGAGGACATCGCGCCGCTGGCGATCCACTTCTACCGCCAGGCCCTCGAGCGCGCGCAGCGGCGCAGCACCGGCATCACCGCGGCCGCCTTGCTCGCGCTGCAACGCTGGTCATGGCCCGGCAATGTGCGCGAACTGAAACAGGCCATCGAGCGCGCGGTGGTCGTGCTCGACGACGGTGAAGCGCTCGATCGCGCGCACCTGCCGGAAGCGCTGCGCGGAGCACTCCCGGCGCGTCCGGCGCTGAGGCTCGAGGAGGCCGTCGAGCGCGCCGAGCGCGAGGCCATGGTCACCGCACTGGCGCTGACCGGTGGCGAGCACGAGCCCGCGTGGACACTGCTCGGCATCGGCAAGACCAGTTTCTACAAGAAGCTCAAGGCCCACGGCCTCGGCCGTGCCGTGGACGACGAGGACGTGTCGTGAATGCGCGCCGCGACCCGGACCTGACACCGCGGGTGCAAGACACCGACCTGCTGGCGCTGACGCAGCAGGTGGCGGGACGCATGCACCAGGGCGACGGGATGGACATCGCCCCCGGCACCCGCATCGGCCGCTACCGCATCGAGCGCACGCTCGGCCGCGGCGGCATGGGCCTGGTGCTGCTGGCCGAGCAGACCGAACCGATCCGTCGCCAGGTCGCGATCAAGCTGGTCGCCCAGGGTCATGGCGATCGCAGCACGCGGGCGCGCTTCCAGATCGAGCGCCAGGCACTGGCGCGGATGGCGCATCCGGGCATCGCGCAGATCTTCGATGCCGGCAGCACGCCCGATGGCGCGGCCTGGTTCGCGATGGAATACGTGCCCGGCCAACGTCTCGATGTCTGGTGGCGCGAGCAGCGCCCCGCTCCGCCCGAAGGCGTCCGGCTGCTGCGCGACATCTGCCGTGCCGTTGGCCACGCGCACCGCCGCGGCGTGGTGCATTGTGACCTCAAGCCGGCCAACCTGCTGGTGGTGGCGGTCGACGGCCAGCCGCAGCCCAAGGTCATCGACTTCGGCATCGCCCGCGCCACCGGCCAGCACGATCCCGGCCATGCCGGCGGCACACCCGATTACGTCAGCCCGGAACAGGCAGCGGGCTCGCCCGATCTCGATGCCCGCAGCGATGTGCACGCACTCGGCGCCCTGCTGCGTGAACTGCTCTCGGGCCAGTCCCTGCGGCCCTGGCTCGCCGAGTGCGAGGAGCCGGCCGAGCGCATCTTCCAGCGCATCGCCGGTGAGCGCGTCATAGCGGACCACGAAGGCGCTCTGGCCGCTCTGGCGCTGAGCCGCGCGCGGCGACACGAACTCGCCGCCATCCTCGCCCGCGCGCTCGCCCACGATCCGGCCGAGCGCTACGAGGATGCGCACGCACTCGCCGATGATCTCGAACGCTGGCTGGAGCACCGGCCACTGCACGCGCTGCCCGACTCGCGCCTGTACCTCTGGCGCTGCACGCTCAGGCGCCATCGCGTGCGCGCCGCCGTCGCGCTGGCCTTCGCCGGGCTGGTCGGCGTGTTCTCCTGGCAACTGCTCGCGCAATACCGGCAGACCCTGGACGAACGCGACACCGCCGAACAGATGGTGGCGATCCTGCTCGACACCTTTTCCGCGGCCGATCCGCTGCAGTATCCCGAGGGCAGCATCAGTGCCCGGACCTTGCTCGCCGGCAGCAGCGAGCGCATCGGCGCACGGGCGCTCTCGCCGCAGACCCGTGCCCGGGTGCTTCACGAGCTCGGCAAGGTGCAGCACCGCCTGGAAATCTATGCCGATGCCCGCGCCACCCTGCTCGCCGCGCTTAACGCCGCGCCCGCGGCGCAGGCCGATGCCATCGAACTCTTGCTGGCCCGCGTCGACAGCGACGACGGCGCCTACGCTGCGGCTCGCGAGCGCGCCAGTGCGGTGGCCGAGCGCCATGCGCAGGCGCGCGACCAGACCTGGGTCGAAGCCCTGATCCTGCTCGCCGATAACGCAATCCTCGAGGGCGACGCATCGGCGGCAGAAGGCTGGCTGGCACAGGCGGAAACGCGCGCCCTGGCGGATCCGGACGGCGCCCTCGCCCACGAATGGAAACTGGTGGCTGCGCGCAGTGCCGATGGCGCCGGGCGCCTGGATGAGGCACTCCGGCAATACGCGAGCGCGCTGGCGATCGCCCGCAGCCTGTGGGGCGATGACCACGCGCTGACCCTCACCGTGCTCAACGACCTCGCACTGGCCACCTCGCGGGCCGGTCGCCACGACGAGGCCATCGCCATGCTGGAACGCGTCGCCGTCGGCACCGAGCGCGCCTGGGGCCGCAGCGCTGGGCTGGCGACGGTCTACGGCAACCTCGGCACCACGCTGCTGCGCGCCGGCCGCGCGGAAGACGCCGAAACCAGGCACCGCGAGGCCGCAGGGATCCTCGAAGAGACCATCGGCCGCGACTCGCTCTACACCGGGACCGAGTACAACAATCTGGCGGCCGCGCTCGAGGCCCAGGGCCGCGCCGCCGAGGCACTGCCCTGGTTCGGGCAGGCCGAACACAGCCTGGTGGCCGCACTCGGACCCGCGCATGTTCGCGTCGGCATCACCCAACACAACCATGCGCGGGCACTGCTCGCCCTGTCGCGCATCCCGGAAGCGCTCGCCTTGCTGGAGCGCAGCGGCGAGATCCTTGCCAGCTCCCTCGGCACCGGGCATCCACGCTGGCAGGTCTACCAGGTGACCCGCGCCGAGGCCCTCGCACTGGCCGACGATGCGGCCCAGTCCCTGCGCCTGCTCGACAGCGCCCTGCCCGCGCTCGAGGAGGCCTTCGGGGCCGATAGCCGCGAAGCGCAAAGAGCGCGACGCGTACTGACCGGCGTGCTCGCCAGCCGCGGTGAATGCGAGGCCGCCCGGCAGGCATCGTCCGCGCTGTCGCTCGAAAACGAGCGCAGCGGAGCACGACGTGCGCTCGAGCAGCATTGCCGATGAGCAGGATTGTGGAAAAGCGATGGAATGCGGATCACGCCACTACTCCGCGTCCAAGCCGACCGCTAGGGTGCTCCTGACGGCCCGTCCGGATCAGTTATCTTGCGTCTGCCACTCTCCCTGCGCCTGTTCACCCTCACCGCGCTCGCCACGCTGGCCGCGGTGCTGGTGCTGTTCGCGGTGCAGCAGCACAGTTTCCGTGAGGGCCTGCTGGAACGTGCCAATCGCGCCGCGGCCGAGCGCGCCGAGAGCCTGTTGCCGCTGCTGATCCGCGAGTACCGCGAGGCCGGTGGCTGGGAACGCCTGCGCGGCAATCCGCGGCTGTTCCGCAGGCTCAACGACCAGTCCCAGGGGCTCCCGCCCGGACCACCACCGTCGCGACGCCATGGCGGGCCCGGCATGGGCCCCGGACCCTACGCCGGGGGTCGCGGGCCGGGTCCACCGCCCGATCCCGTCGAGGAGGCGGTGCCGCGGCGCTTTGCGCTTTACGATGCCGACGGAGTGGCGATCATCGGCCCGCCGCAGCGTGCAATCGGGGCGCTGGAGTTTCCCTTGCTCGACGGCGAGCGTCGCATCGCGACCTTGACCATGCTGCCGCTGCCCAGGCTCGAGAGCGCCCTCGACATCGAGTTCGCACAAGCCCAATGGCGCACCGGCCTGTACGCCGCCATCGCCGTGCTCCTGCTGGCGCTGGCCGCCGCCTTGCTGTCCTCGCGCTGGCTGGCGGCACCACTGAAGGCCATGGCCGGACAGGCACGGCGCATTGCCGATGGCGATTACGCCACGCGGCTCGACAGCACGCGCAGCGACGAGATCGGTTCGCTGGCGCGCGATCTCGATGCGATGGCCTTAGCATTGGAGCAGCATCGCCAGGCGCGCCAGCGCTGGACGGCCGAGATCTCGCACGAATTGCGCACGCCGGTGGCCATCCTGCGCGGGGAGATCGAGGCGCTGCAGGATGGCGTCAGGCCCTTGGACGCCGCCGCGCTGGCCTCCTTCGACGCCGAAGTGCGGCGCCTGGCCCGACTGGTCGAAGACCTCTACCAGCTCTCCCTCGCCGATGCGGGCGCGCTGGCCTATCGCTTCGAGGAATGCGACCTGGCGACGCTGGTCGGCGCGAACCTGGACGCGGAACGGGACGCCGTCAGCCGCGCCGGCCTCGGCCTCGAGACCGATTTGATCGCCACGGCGCAGGTGCGCGCCGACCGCGACCGCCTGCGCCAGCTCCTCGGCAACCTGATCGCCAACGCGCTGCGCTACACCGATGCGCCGGGCAAGATCCGCGTGGCCACGCAGCGCAGTGGCGAGCGCATCGAGCTGATCGTCGAGGACACGCCACCGGGCGTGCCGCCGGAAGCGCTGCCACGGCTCTTCGACCCCTTGTTCCGCGTCGAGGCCTCGCGCAGCCGCGCCGCGGGTGGTGCGGGCCTGGGCCTCGCCATCGTTGCCCGCATCGCACAAGCACACGAGGCCAGCCTGGCGGCCGAGCCCTCGCCGCTCGGGGGACTGCGCGTGCGGATAGCATTCCCGGCGCGATGAGTCTCCAAGGCCGCCATATCCTCGTGGTCGAGGACGAACCCAAACTCGCCGCGCTGATGCACGACTACCTCGTCGCCAGCGGCGCCCGCGTCGACGTCCTCGGCCACGGCGACGACGCGCTGCCACTGCTGCGCAATGCGCCGCCGGACCTGCTGGTGCTCGACCTGATGCTGCCCGGCACCGACGGCTTCACGATCTGCCGAGAACTCAGGACCTTCTCGACCCTGCCCGTGATCATGGTGACCGCCCGCGTCGAGGAGATCGACCGCCTGCTCGGCCTGGAGATCGGCGCCGACGACTACCTGTGCAAGCCCTTCAGCCCGCGCGAACTCGTCGCCCGCGTGAAAGCGCTGCTGAGGCGCAGCCAGGAGTGGGCCGGAATCCGGGAGGAATCGGGAAACGGCCCACTGGCGCTCGACGAGGAGCGCTTCGAGGCGCGTTGGCATGGTCGCCTGCTGGACCTGACCGCCGTCGAGTTCCGCCTGCTCAAGGCACTCGCTGCACGCCCCGGCCGTGTGCTGTCGCGCGGCCAGTTGCAGCAGCAGCTCTACAACGACCACCGCATCGTGTCCGATCGCACGGTCGACAGTCACGTCAAGAACCTGCGCCGCAAGCTGGCCGAAGCCGATCCCGAGGCCGATCCCATCCGCTCGATCTACGGTGTCGGCTACAAGTACGAGCCGTAGCGTTGCCACGAGGGCACGAGGGCACGAGGGCACGAGGGGTGAGGGTCGGTCGGCGCAGCCGACGAAAGGCACTGCCTTTCGAGACCCGAACGCCCGCCCGGGAAGGGCGAACCGGGACATGTCGGCGCATGCGCCGACCCGGTGAGCGCCAGCGCGGGAAGCGCTGGCCGGACCGGGCCGGATCGAGGGCACGAGGGCACGAGAAAACGTAGCGTGGGCCCGCGGCAAGCCCCCGCGTAGCCCGCTGCGCGGTCAACGCGGGCTACCTCGACTTGCCCCCGGCGCGCCCGATCTGGCCACTCGATGCCGGCATTGCGGCCCGCATGATCCATCGCGCTGTCGAATGCTGGCCGCTCGATCCCACCGGGCCAGACCATGCCGAAACATCCCCTCCGCATCCTGCTGCGCATCTGCCTCACGCTGACTGCATTGCTTGCGCTGACCTACCTCGCCCAGCGCCCCTTCCGCGCAGCCGAAGCGCCGTCGAACTTCGAGTGGCTCGCCCATCGCGGCGTCCACCAGACTTACCATCGCGAAGGACTGACCAACGAAACCTGCACCGCCACGCGCATCGATCCGCCGCGTCACGATTACCTCGAAAACACTCTCCCTTCGATCCGCGCCGCCCTCGATGCGGGCGCGACGATGGTCGAGATCGACGCGCATCGCACCGTCGATGGCCATGTCGTCGTCTGGCATGACTGGACCGTGGACTGTCGTACCGAGGGCAGCGGCGAGACGCGCACACTGACGCTGGCGCAACTGAAGGCACTCGATGCCGGCCACGGCTACACCGCCGACGGCGGGCAAAGCTTCCCGTTCCGTGGACGCTTTGTCGGTGCGATTCCGACGCTGGACGAGGTCCTCACCGCTTTTCCCGGTGCCCGCTTCGTCATCAACCAGAAGGACCGAGCGCCGGCAACCACCGCAGCGATCATGGAAGTCGTCGACCGTCATGCAGCGGCTGAACGCGCCTGCCTGATGGGCCGCAAGGAGAGCAACGCGCAGTATCTCGCGGCACCGGGAGGACCGCGCTGCGCCCTGAGTGGGGGGAACGAGATCAAGACCTGCCTGCTCGACTATCTCGCGCAGGGGTGGACAGGACGCTGGCCCGCGAACTGCCGGGGCACGACGGTGATGGTCCCCGATTCGCCGATGGTGCGACTGTTGTGGGGCTGGCCGGGCACCTTCATCGAGCGCGCCCGCGCCAACGGCAGCAAGGTCTACGCCTTCACCGACGACCCCGAACGCGCGGCGCATCTGAGCGCACTGGGCGTGGACGGCGTCATGACCGATCGCATCGAGCTGATGCCGACGCGGTGAACCCGCAAGACCGCAGCGTGGGTAGCGCCGCCGGCGCTTCCCGCGTGGGTTTGCGGCGAGCACCCGCGTAGCCCGCCTGCGGCGGTCAACACGGGCTACGTTTCAGCCGAAGGCCCACCATCCCAGCCACGCCCCGCCGATCATCGCCAGCAGGCCCGGCAACAGCCGCTGCCCGTAGTCACGGCCGCCGCTACCGAAGGCCAACACGATCTTGGTAACGGTGTTGCTGCTGAAGGCCACCAGGATCGCCACAGCGGCTTCCGGGCGCGACAACGTGCCGCCGGCGGCCATCTCCCCCATCGAGATCGCCGGCGCGTGGGTGTCGGCGAAGCCCGCCACGGCGGCCGTGAGTGCCACGCCACCGGCACCCAGCCAGCGCTGCATCCAGGCCGAGATCAGCAGCACCACCGCGATCATCGCGGCGAATCCCAGCGCGTGGCCGAAGTGGAAGGGCCTTGCCTGCAACAGCGTCGCCGGGTCGCGCGCCGGCTCGCGCAGCGCGCGCCAGCCCAGGAAGACCGACCACAGCAGCACACCGGCGCCAGAGCAGGCGAGCGCCGGCGCCAGCACCTTCAGCAGCGTACGGTCGATTGCGACCAGGATCACGACGAATAGCGCGACGGTCGCAAGGCTCGAGGCCATGCCACCGGCCGCGCAGGCGCGCAACAGTTCGGGCGACTGGCGCGCACGCGAGCCCATGCTGGCGGTGGTCGCCGAACTCGACACCAGTCCCCCGACGAGCCCGGTCAGCGGCAGACCCAGGCGCGGACCGATCGCGCGGATCGCGACGTAACCGGCGGCGTTGATCGCCATCACCAGCACCACCAGCGTCCACAATCGGCGCAGGTTCAGACCCTCGAACCAGCCGAGTGGCGTGGCCGGCAGGATCGGCAGCACCACCAGCGCACTCGCCAGCAGCAGCAGCCCATCGTTGAGTTCCTGTGGCGTCAGCACCTGCCGCGAGAAGGTGTGCAGCCAGGACTTGGCCTGCAGCAGGATGGTCACCACCACCGTCAGGCCCGCCGCCAGCTCCGGCGCCTGCATCGCCAGCATGCCGAGCAGGAACATCAGCACCAGCACGACTTCGCTGGTGAGTCCCGGGTCGGTGCTCTGCGTACCCCAGTAACTCGCCACCGTCGCCAGTGCGATGAAGCCGCCGGCGATCGCGATCGCCACCGGACCCAACAAGGTCGCCAGCGCCCCGCTCAGTGCAATGAGCGTGCAGGTGCGCACTCCCGCCGCCATGCGCCCGGCGTGATCGGACTTGTGCTGCTCGCGCTCGACGCCCACCAGCAGGCCGCAACCGATGGCGACGGCGATCCCGAGCACTTCCTGCGGCAGGTGTTCGACCATGGCGTCAGCCTAGCGCAAGCGTGCCGCCAAGCGTAGGAGCGCCCTCCGGGCGCGATGGGGTCACCGCAAGGCCCGTTCGCGCCCAGAGGGCGCTCTCACCGAACATGCCATAACGC
>JANJUH010000403.1 GCA_024710675.1 Lysobacterales bacterium | reverse complement strand
GGCTGTTGCGCCAGCAAGGGCCCCGCCAACAGCAGAAGCAGCACGGAGGTGAACCAGCGCGCCAGCGTGTTCATCGGAGCCTCGGGGACTGCGACCAAAGGAGCGCCGAAGATACAGGAGGCAACAATCCCGAAGTGTCCTCGAACACCGCTCCGTGCGGACCGCGCCCGCAGTCGCGGCTAGTTGCGGTCCTTCACCAGCCTGAGCCGCTTTTCCCTGAAACCGAGCTGCTTGAGGAAGGCGTGGCCTTCGTCACGGTGCTCGGCACTGGTGATCTCGAGCCGGGTCACGCCACGCGCGGCGAACCAGCGTTCGACCGCCTGCATCAATCGACGCCCTACCCCGAGGCCGCGCCGCTCCTCGTCCACGGTCAGCGTGCTGATCCGCCCGAGCGGACGCTCGTGCTGCAGCATCGGTGTCATCTGGCCCATGGCGACGCCGGCGACCGCGATGCCAACGGTGGCGACGAACACGCAATACATTTCAGGATACTGGTTGAACTCGCGCAGGTTGCGCTCGACGATGGCCTCGTCGACCGGATAGCCCAGTGCTGCGAGCAAGGGGACCAGGCGTGGGGCATCGGCGAGCGTTGCCGGCCGGATCGAGATCGCGTCGACGGCCTTCATGGCATCCCGCCGGGTGTTGGCCGGGCGCCGCGGGTTGTGCTGTTGGAGGGCATCGCCAGGGACATCCGGAAGCCGTGAACGCTCGATGATGGCTTGCCCGAAGGGCAGCGGCAACCGGCCACGCCTCCAACGCCCGACGGCGGAATCCTCGCCTGCGGCGACGTTTCCGCCCTAGCTGCGACGGAATTGCCCTGTAAGGTGGCGCAGCGCGAGCACCAGCGGCCAGATCAGCAGCAGCCACTCGATGTTGGACTGGTCGAAGCTGCGGAAGACCTTGGCAAAGGCGCCCAGCAGCAAGCTGGCAAGGGCTATCCAGGCGGCGATGTGGGCGATCCTGCCCACGGTGGCGGAAACCTGTCCGCGCAGCAGGAACTGCAACCAGGCCGGAGCTGCCAGCAACCAGACCGGCGCGAACAGGAAGAGGTTCTCGTTGCGGGCCGCGGCGGCGTGGTCGGTCGCGAACCACAGGAAAGCCAGCACTACGCCGGCCGAGCCGATCGCCAGCGTCAGCATGCTCCCTCCCAGGGCCAGCGGCAGCCGCGCGGCGCCGCCGCGTTCGGCAAAGCGTGCCAGCGCCATCAGCAGGCCGGCCAGCAGCAGACCCGCCGCCGCGAAATGGGGCCGGAAGTCCGGCACCTCGGGCTGGACGAGTTCGGAAACGGCCCCACCCGGCAGCACCCGCGTCTCGATCACCACGGCTTGGCCGTCGACCTCGAGTTCGGCCATCGCCCGCATCAACTGGGCGGGCAGGAACATCTGCTGCCAGAGCGTGATCGGTTCGTCCACCGGCTGGCCCAAAGCGAGGTCGGTGGCGAGATAGAGCCAGGGCAGGTCCTGCGCGTGCGCGCGGGTGTGGCGACGAAAGGTCTGGCCATGCGAACGGTGGGAGGTTGCGCGCTCGAGGGCTCCGCCCAACGCGGCATCGAGTGCATCGCGCACGCGGGTCGAGCAGTTCGCCAGATAGTAGTCATAACGGTAGTCGCGACGATCAGGCTGTACCCCGCGCGCCAGTTCCGCCGCCAGCGCCTGCACGCGTTCGGGCGGCAGGCGCAAGCGTTGCAGCCAGACCCTCCGACCGTCAGCCAGATAGCCGTCCAGGTCGGCAGCAGCGTCGATCGCAACCGCCTGGTAGAGCATCCGCCCTTGTGCGAAGCGCAGCAGGAAGTTTTCCTGCTCGAAGCTGAAATAGCCGAAGTTGTAGGCGATGCCGCTGCCATCGACCGGGTCGGTGAGCAGGATGGCGTTGTGGCCGAAGCGCTGCCAGTAGATCTCGCCCGGCTCGACGGTCGCCAGCCAGACCTCCGGCAGCGCCTGCGCGCGCGCTGGCGACGCCCCGGCAAGACCGAGGCCAAGCAAGAGCAGGGCAAGGAACCGGATCATCGGCAGACTCCGCGACGGCAGCCGCGGAGTCTGCCTCAGCCTTCATGACTATGCCGCGTACACCGGCTGCACCTTCAGCAGGTGCACGCGGCGGTCGTCGGCCTTCTCGACCTCGAAGCGGAAGCCCTCGATTTCGACCACCTCGCCGCGCTCGGGCAAATGGCCGAAGGCCAGCGTGACCAGCCCGCCGACGGTGTCCACCGCCTCGGTGTCGAAGCGCGCGTGGAAGTGTTCGTTGAAATCCTCCACCGGCGTCAGTGCGGCCACCGCGTGGACACCGTCGCCGAGAAAGCGGATATGGACCTCCGGCTTGTCGTCGGCGTCGTGCTCGTCGTCGATGTCGCCGACGATTTCCTCGAGCACGTCCTCGATGGTGATCAGGCCAGCCACGCCGCCGTACTCGTCGACCACGACCGCCATATGGGTGCGGTTGAGGCGGAACTCCTCGAGCAACAGGTTCAGGCGCTTCGATTCCGGGATCAGCGTCATCGGCCTGAGCAGCCGGCGCAACTCGAAGTCGGCGCCACCCGATGCGAAATGCCGGAGCAAATCCTTGGCCAGCAACATCCCGAGCACCTCGTCGGGATTTTCGGCATGGACCGGGAAGCGCGAATGCCCGGACTCGGTGACGATGCGCAGGACATCGGGCAGTTCGGCATCCACGGCCAGCCAGACCATCTGCGCGCGCGGCACCATGACGTCGGCGACTGTCTTGTCGGACACGCCGAGCGCACCCTCCAACATCGCCAGTGTGGCGGCGTCGAGGAGGCCGTTGGCACGCGCGTGGCGCAACTCCTCGACGAGTTCTTCCCGGTTCCGCGGCTCGCCTGAGAAGGCCTGGCCCAGACGTTCCAGCCAGCTGCGCTGCGCGGAACCGGTGCTACTAGGTGAATCCTCGTTCATTGACCCCGAACACAATGCCTCGAAGGGCGGGACGCCCAGTGTACCTAAAGGATGGCGTGTGGGCGATGACAGGCGATCGCACGGCCGTTCAGGCAGGGCAAAAGCGGCCCGAGGTGGCCATCTCGCCGCCGCGCCTCGGGTATCGATCAACGCCCTGGTGGGTCCGGATTCATCCGGACGCTTCTCCGGCGCCAGAGGAAAAGCGTCGGGATGAATCCCGACCCACAGAAGCGGATGAATCCCGACCCGCACCAGCTTGGCCCACCCGCCCCTTCGTCGGATTGCACTCCCCTGCGACTTAGGCGAGGCTTCGTCCGACTCGAACAGGGAGTGAACACCGATGCGCCACTGGCTGAAGCTGATCCTCGTCCTCTGCTGCCTCACCGGCTTCGTCCGGCCTGCCCAGGCGCAAACGCCCGACCCGGTCAACCTGACCGCGATCTGGTTCGACCAGTCCGAGGCCGGTTACGGCGTCAACGTGGTGCACCAGGGCAGCATCCTCTTCGTCGCCTGGTACACCTACGGCGCCGACGGCAAGGTGTTGTGGCTGCTGGCGGCCGCCACCCGCCAGGCCGATGGGCGCTACGTGGGTCCGATCGACAGCTTCGACGGCCAGCCCTTCAACCAGATCAACAACGCGCAAGCCTGGACAGCCACCAGCCGAATCGGCGAGGCGCGCCTGCAGTTGCAGGCCGACGGCAAGCTGGATTTCGGCTACACGGTGAATGGCATCACCCAGTCCAAGCGACTGGAGAAACTGGCCTTCGTCGCCGATCCGCCGACCTGCGCGTTCACCACCGGTTCGCGCGCCACTGCCACCAACTACACCGATGTCTGGTGGAAGAACAACGAGTCGGGCTGGGGCCTCAGCATGATCCATCAGGGCAACTCGATCTTCATCGCCTGGTACACCTATGGCGCCAACGGCAAGCCGCAGTGGATCACCGGCCTCGCCTCCCGTCAGGCCAACGGCACCTTCACCGGCGAACTCAACCGCCCGGCCGCGGGCACGCCTTTCAACCAGATCAACGGCCCGGCCACGAGCTTCCCCTTGCCGGTGGTCGGCAACTTCACGCTGACCTTCGCCGATGGCGAAAACGCCACCTTCGCCTACACCCTCGATGGCATCAGCCAGAGCAAGCCGGTTTCGCGCTTCGTCTATGTGCCGGCCGGCACCCCGGTCACGCTGTGCACGGAGCCCGGCGGCGGTGGCGGTGGCGGCGGTGGCACGCTGACCTCCTGCGATCCGGGCTACACCGCCGGCGACTTCCGCACCCTGCGCCTCGAGGCCGACGGCACCACGACCACCGAGCGCGTGATCGGGCCGGGCACCTTCCAGGGCCAGCAGGTCATCGTCATCGACTCCTTTGACGGCAACAACGTGCTGACCGGCCGCGTCTATGCGCAGGAAACGGCCACCGAGTTGCGCACGATCGCGGCCGAGGGTTACAGCAATGGCGTGCTGGCGACGACCACGGTCTTCAATCCGCCGGCAGTGTTCCGGCGCAATGTCGCGGTGGGAGAGAGCTATAGCCTGAGCTACACCGGCTCGCAAAGCGGCCCGCAACTGCCCTTCCCGCTGACCATCCAGTATCAGGAAACCTATACCCGCTCGGCTGACGAGAGCGAGACTGTCCCGGCCGGGACCTTCAACGCCTGCCGCTTCGACCGCCTGATCACGACCACCACGCTCGGCGTCAGCACCTCGATCGACATGGACCTGTGGCTCTCCCCGCTGGTCGGCAATGTGCGGACGCGTACCAGCACCCAGACCCCGGCCGGCACCTTCGACAACGAGATCCGGCTGCTGCGGGCCAACGTCAAGGGCGTCAACTACGGCAATTGATGCTGAGTGAGCGCGGAAACACCATCGACGTCAGGACACAGCGCACGCCAGCCCGGATGGCCCGGGCTGGCGTGCCTGCTGATCGCAGCATGGTTGGCGGCACTGTTCGCCCCCCTCGCGGGCGCGACGGCTGCGGCGGCCTCCGAGGAAGCGCTGCCCAAGGTGATCCGGGTCGCGCCGGACCCTGATTTCGCACCGATCGATTTCTTCGACCGCGGTCGCCACCAGGGTGTGGCGGCCGATCTGCTCGCGCTGCTGGCGCGCCGCGAAGGCGTGCGTTTCGAAGTGGTCCGGGTGGCATCCTGGCAGGCGGCCCTCGATGCCCTGTCCAGCGGCCGAGCCGATCTGTTGAGCTCGGCGGCAATCGACAGTGCCCGCGCTGGCGCGATGCATTTCACCCGGCCTTACATCCAGCTCCAGGCTGGCGCCCTGGTGCGCAAAGGCAGCCCGCCCGTGCGACCGGAGGATCTGGCGCAACTGGCGGTCGCGGTCGTTGCCGGCGATGACATCGAGAGCCGGCTCGCCGGACGCATCGACCCGGCGCGCATCCAGCGCTGCACCCTGCTGAAGGAGTGCCTGGACGCGCTGGTGGCCGGCCGAACGCAGCTCGTGCTGGCCGAACTGCTCACCACGCGGCACGCGCTGCGCAAACTCGGCATCGATGAGGTCGAACTCGCTTTCGAGCTCGACATCGACTATCGGGTCGGCTTCGCCAGCGCCGCCGACAAGCCCGGGCTGGCGGCGGCACTGGACCGCGCCCTCGCGCGTGTCTCCACCGAGGAACAGCAGGCGATCCTCGGGCGCTGGCTCGATGGTGGCAGCAGCGCGGCGCCGACCCGGCCGCGGATCGCGGTCGAAGCCGAACGCATCGCCGCCCTCGAAGCCCGACTTTCCGGCGATGGCCAGATCCCGGAGGCGATCAGGGTGGAACTCGAGCAGGCCCTCGCAGCCGAGCGCAGGATCGTGGAACTGGCTGCCCAGCTCGACACCCTGCTGGCCGACTCGGAGAGCTGGGAGGATCGGATCGGCACGATCGCCGCGACCCTGGCGGAGAGCCCGCGCGAGCAACTGCTGGCGTGGCGCGCCGGCATTCCGCAACAGTCGGACTTGAGGAACCTGCAGGCTCGCCTCGAACAGGAGCGTTCGCGGCTGGCGACGGCGAATGCCGAACAGCAGACCGTGGACCGCCGTCTGGCAGAGACCGAGCGCAGCCGCAGCGAATTGTTCGCCGCCTTCGATGAGCTGGGCCGGCGCAGCACCCTGGCGCCACTATCCGAGCCGCCGGCCGCCGTCGAAGCCAGGCAGGCCCTGATCGAGGCCAGCGAGCGCTTGCGCCAGGCCGAACGGGTCGTGCTGGAGCAGCGCCAGGCCCTGCTGCCCTCGCGCCTGCACCTGCTGACGCTGGAGCGGCGCCTGGCACGCCGCGCCGCGAACGATGCGGAGAGCCGCGTGGCCTGGCTGGCCCAACGCATTGCCGAAGCCACCGGTGCGGAGATCGCGGCGCTGCGCTCCGACATCGCGGCACAGCGGGCGGCCGTACCGGCAGACCTGGCCCGCTACGCCGAGGCCAACCTGGAGGCCGTCGAGCAACTGGCCCAGACCGTCGCCGACAGCCGCGAATGGCAGGGCACAGCCGAAACCCTGCTGCGACGCCAGGAGGAAACTCGCCGCGCCCTCGAGGACACCCGCGAACGCCTGGACCTGGGCGGCCAGGGCAGTGCGATCGTGGGTGGACTGTTGCGCAGCGAACGCCGGCGGCTGGCAGACCAGGCCGAGCTGGAGCGCGAACTCGCGCGCGTGCTCGATCGCGCCGCCGAGGCCCGTCTGCTGCAACTCGACCTGCGCGACGTGCATCGCGAGGCAGAGGACGGGACTGCCGCGGTTGACCTGTCGCGCCTCGACATCGACCGGCGCGAGGAGGCGCAGCGTCTGCTGGCGACCTGGTCGGACCTCAGCACGCGCCTGGAAGTCGCCAACCGCCAGTTGCTGGAACAGCTCGCGCTCGCCGAGCGGGCGATCGTCGAGCTCCGCGACAGCACCCGCGAATTCACGCTCCTGCTCGACCGCGAACTGCTGTGGGCGCGCTCGCACCTGCCCTTGAGCGAGTTGCTGCAAGGCCAACGCCCGGCCAGCATGCTGGCACCCCCAGGCAGTGCCGACCAGGGTCTCGACCTCGGTGCGCTGACCGCCCTGCTCGGTGCGAGGCCGTGGACGGCGGCGCTCATCGTCGCGCTCAGCGGGCTGCTCTGGGCCTTGCGCGGGATGCTCTGGCGACAGGTGCTGACCGCCGGGGCCGCGACGCGCCAGGTCCGTCAAGACCGTTTCATCCATACCCTGTCCGCGTTGCTGGCCAGCGTCCTCCGCGTCCTGCCCGGCCCGCTGCTGTGCTGGCTGGGCGGCTGGCTGCTGCGTGCGGAGGCCGAGGCCTGGCCGCAACTCGCGGCGATCGGCCACAGCCTGCACTGGAGCGGCATGCTGTGGTTGCTCGGCCTCGGCCTGCAGGAGCTCGGGCGCGAAGAGGGCATCGGCCACCGCCACTTCCGCTTCCCGCGCGCGCGCCGCGAGGTGCTTCGTCGCGGTCCGGCGCTGATGGTGCTGCCGATGATGGCCTTGCTGGGCATCGGTGCAACCGCCCGCCTGTGGGGTCAGGAATCGGCGATCGACGTGTTGCCACGGATCGCGATGATCGGTTTCGAACTGTTGCTGGCGGCCGCCCTGTGGCGGCTGTTCGCCCCGGGCTTCTTCCTGCCCCGCGGCGCGACCGCCGGGACACCGGTCAGTCGTCGGGCGCGCCTGACCCGTCTGCTGGCACCGGTCACCGCCATCGCTCTCGCGCTGGGTATTGCCGTGGGCTACGTCTACACCGCCCTGGTGCTGACGCGCCTGCTGCTGGTGTCTGCGAGCGCGGTACTCGTGGTCTGGCTGGGTTATCACCTGGCCGCGCGGGCGCTCGTGCTGAGTGCCCGGCGACTGGCGGCCGAACGCGCCTCGGCGAGCCCCGACAGCGTGCCAACGGCGGCCGAGGAGGGCCCGCGCATCGACGCTGCCACCGGCCACGAGATCACCCTCGACGACATCAGCCAGCAGGTCCGCGCCCTGCTCGGCGTCACCGCAACACTGGTGGCCGGCGTCTGGCTGCTCGCCATCTGGGCCGATACGGCACCGGCCCTGGCCGTACTGGACGACATCACACTATGGTCGGTCTCGCGCACCGTCGACGGCAGCGAGACACTGGCACCCGTCTCGCTGCTCGCCGTACTGGGCGCGCTGCTCGCCGTGGTGCTGATGGTCATCGCCTCGCGCAACCTGCCCGGGCTGCTGCAGCTGCTGTTGCGGCCGCTGGCACTGGAGCCGGCGACGCAGTATGCGATCACCAGCTTGTGCCGTTACGCGATCATCCTGGTCGGCATCGTCGCTTCACTGGGCTTGCTGGGCCTGGAGTGGAACAAGCTGCAGTGGCTGGTTGCCGCGCTCGGTGTCGGCATCGGCTTCGGCCTGCAGGAAATCATCGCCAACTTCGTTTCCGGACTGATCCTGCTCTTCGAGCGCCCGGTACGAGTGGGTGACACCGTCACCATCGGCGAGTTCAGTGGCACGGTGGCGCGCATCGACATTCGTGCGACAACGCTGGTCGACTGGGACAACCGAGAAGTGGTCGTGCCGAACAAGGCCTTTCTCACCGAGAAGGTGGTCAACTGGACGCTGTCGGACACCGTCACCCGGATCATCGTCAAGGTCGGGGTGTCCTACGACAGCCCGCCGAGCCTGGTGCAGCAGACCTTGCTCGAAGTCGCAGGCCGGCAGCCCGAGGTCCTCACCGATCCGGCGCCGATGGTCCTGCTCATGGGCTTCGGGGCCAGCACCCTCGATTTCGAGCTCCGTTGCCATGTCGCCCGGATGAGCGATCGCCTGCGCGCCAGCGATGGGCTGCATCAGGCCATCGCCCAGGCTTTCCGCGAGCGCGGCATCACCATCGACTATCCGCAGCTGGATGTGCACATACGGCGTGAGAGTTGAGCGGGGCGCAGCGCTGCCGCGCCCTCCGCGACCATTCCCTTGCCACAACCTGGTGAGTGGTCCGCGCGCCTGCGGCGCGCTCAGTCGTGAGTGGCGAGTGGCAGTAGCCCGGAGAAGCGTCCGGATGAATCCGGACCCACAAGCGCGCCGCACCCCTGTGGGTCGGCCTTCATGCCGACGCTTTTGCCAACCACCACTTACCACTTACCAAATCACGTCCTGCCGCCCCCGCCTCAGCGCTCGATCAGCTCCACGCCTTCCATGCCGGCGCTGAGCGTGTGCGCGTCGCCGCCCTGGGCGAGCTTGATGCGCAGGCGCACCTCGTTGGCCGAGTCGGCGTGGCGCAGCGCATCCTCGTAGCTGATCTCGCCGGCCTGGTAAAGCTCGAACAGGCTCTGGTCGAAGGTGCGCATGCCCAGGTTCGTCGACTCCTTCATGATGTCCTTGATCTTGTGCACCTCGCCCTGGCGGATGTAGTCCTGTACCAGCGGCGTTCCCAGCAGCACCTCCATCGCCACCCGCCGACCCTTGCCATCCGGCGTCGGGATGAGCTGCTGGGCGACGATGCCCTTGAGGTTCAGCGACATGTCCATCAGGAGCTGCGGGCGGCGATCCTCCGGGAAGAAGTGCAGGATGCGGTCGATCGCCTGGTTGGCGTTGTTCGCATGCAGCGTGCACAGGCAGAGGTGGCCGGTTTCCGAGAAGGTGATCGCGTGCTCCATCGTCTCGCGCGTGCGCACCTCGCCGATGAGGATCACGTCAGGCGCCTGGCGCAAGGTGTTCTTCAGCGCGTTGTCGAAGGTGTCGGTGTCGATGCCCACTTCGCGCTGGGTGACGATGCAGTTCTTGTGCTCGTGCACGTACTCGATCGGGTCCTCGATGGTGATGATGTGGCCGTACGAGTTCTCGTTGCGGTAATCGACCAGCGCCGCCAGCGAGGTCGTCTTGCCGGTGCCGGTACCGCCG
>JANJUH010000389.1 GCA_024710675.1 Lysobacterales bacterium | reverse complement strand
GCGCCATCTATGGCGAACTCGGCTACGAGATCACCGACCGCTGGCAGATCACCGTCGGCGCGCGCTGGTACGACTATGACCTCGACACCCGCGATGCCATCGACCTGCCGCTGTTCAACTCGATCTTCGGCGGCGCCGGTCCCAACGACATCGTGCTCGACTTCCAGGACGGCGGCCAGAGTGATTCGGGCTCGCTGTTCAAGTTCAACACCTCCTACCAGTTCAGCGACGACCTGCTCGGCTACTTCACGATCAGCGAGGGCTATCGCATCGGCAACAGCAATGGCATCGCGCCCTGCCCGGATCCGCTGCCGCCGAACCAGATCGCCTGCGCCCTGCCCGACGAATTGCAGTTCTTCCCAGACAAGACCACCAATTTCGAGGTGGGCATCCGCAGCCAGTGGCTGGACAGGCGACTGACGGTCAACGCCGCGGTCTACTACATCGACTGGGAAGATCCGCAGCTCGCCGGCACCACCGAGAACGCGACGCTCCCGATCACACTCAATGGCGAGGGCGCCGAGAGCCGTGGTCTCGAAGTCAGCTTCGACGCACTGCTGACCGACCAGTGGAGCCTGCGCGGTTCCTTCGCACTGACCCAGGCCGAACTCAGCGAGGACGCGCCGGCGCTGCTGTCGACCATCGTCGGTCCGGGCTTCGGCCCGCGCATCGACATCGACGGGCGCGCCGGCGATCGCCTGCCGGGCTCGCCGGAGCAGCAGGGCACGCTGTTCCTGAGCTATGACACGACGGTCATGGGCGACTGGGACCTGCGCGCCAACTACGGCGTCGCGGCGATCGGCGATGTGCTGACGCGCACCGGCAACCGCGCCGATGGCGAGCGCCTGGGCGGCTTCTCGGTGCACAACGCCTCGGCGATCTTCCGCAAGGACGCCTGGATGGTGCAGCTCTACGCCGAGAACATCTGGGACAAGTTCGCCGTGACCGGCGTGCGCTCCTCGCGGCCCTTCGTGCAGACCGTCAGCGACGAGAACGGCGAGCCGGTGCGCGTGCGCCGCTACTACCAGGACGTGCTGCGTCCGCGCGAGTTCGGCGTGCGGGTGTCCTACGATTTCGAGTTCTGACACGGCGGTCCCGGGGCTGCGAAAGGCAAGAGCTTGTCCGCAAAGGACGCGAAGGACGCAAAGGAAGAGCGAAGCGTGAACGGTCGAGGGCGACGGCTGAAGTGATGGCCAGTGTTCCCTGTTCATCCGATGCTCTTCTTGGCGGGCGTACTTTGCGGACCAATCGCTCTTCCGACGTCTTCCCGCACGTAGTGGCATGAGCCCCGATCCAGCCCGCCAGCTAGCCGCCGCGGAGGCGGCACTGGCCCGCCGGGACTTCAAGACCGCCCATGCGCTCTGCATGGCGGTCCTGGGCGCCGAGCCGCGCACGCCGCAAGCGCTGTTCCTGCTCGCGAGCATCGCCGCAGAACACGGCAATCACGGCAAGGCGCTGGACGTCGCCGCCCGCGCGATTGCCATCGATCCTGCTCACGCCGCCAGCCACGCACTGCGCGGACGCAGCCTGCTGGCCCTGAGCCGGCCACGCGAGGCGCTCGAAGCTGCGCGCGCCGGCATCGGCGGGCACGTGGACTCGGCCTGGGTCTGGGACACGCTCGGTGTGGTGCTGACGCGCGCCGGCGCCCACGAGGAAGCGATCGAACCCTTCCGCCGGGCGATTGCGCTCGATGCCGGCAAGCCGGCCTATCACTACAACCTCGGTGCCGCGCTGCAGTTCGTGGGCGACTTCAGCGCGGCGGAGACCGCCTATCGCGCCGCGCTCGCGCTGACGCCTGACGATGCGCGGACCGTGTCGGCGCTGGCGCAACTGCGCAAGCGGCCCTTCGCGCCCGCGGAAGTTGCCGCCCTCGAATCCGCCTGCGCGCGGCTGGCGAATGATCCCGCAGCCGATCCCGATACCTGGCTGCACTACGCCCACGCGCTGGCCAAGCAACGCGAGGACGAGGGTGATGCGCTGGGGGCCTTCCGCCTGCTCGGGCCGGCGAAGGCCCACAAGCGCAGCAGCCTCGACTGGCGCATCACCGAGGACCTCGAGGCCTTCGAGGCCGCCCGCGAGTCCTGCGATGCCGGCTTCCTCGCCGCCGGCGGCGGCGATCCGAGCGCTGAGCCGATCTTCATCGTCGGCATGCCGCGCACCGGCACCACGCTGGTCGAGCGCATCCTGTCGAGTCATCCCGAGGTCTATGCTGCCGGCGAGCTCAGCCATTTCTCGCTGGCACTGAAGCGCCTGGCCGGCACCCAAGGCCGGCGCGTGCTCGACGCCGAGACGCTGTGGGCGGCGCGGCGAGTGGACCCCGCCGAGCTGGGACGGATGTACATCGATTCGACGCGCCCGCGTACCGGCCACACGGCACGCTTCATCGACAAGATGCCGCTCAACTTCTACTACGCCGGGATCATCCGCCGGGCCTTGCCGAACGCGCGCATCCTCTGCCTGCGCCGGCACCCGCTCGACACCATCGTCAGCAACTACCGGCAGCTCTTCGCCACCGGCTTCGCCTACTACAACTACGCCTTCGATCTCGCCGACACCGCGCGCTACTGGCAGGCCTTCGATGGCTTGTGCGCGCACTGGCGCGAGCTACTCGGCGAGGGTTTCCTCGAGGTGCACTACGAGGATGTCGTCGCCGATCTCGAAGGCCAGGCGCGACGCATCCTCGACCACTGCGGCTTGCCCTTCGATCCCGCGTGTCTTGCCTTCCACGAAAACCGCGCGCCGGTCGCCACCGCCAGTTCGGTGCAGGTGCGCCAGCCGATCTACCGGAGTTCGGTGGATCGCTGGAAGGTGCTCGAGGGCGAACTCGGGCCGGCGCTGGCGGTGCTCGGCACGTAGCGTGGGTTGCGCCGCAGGCGCTACCCGCGTGGGCTTGCGGCAAGTACCCGCGTAGCCCGCCGGTGGCGGTCAACGCGGGCTACGGTCGCAGGCCGGCTGTTTCGAGGCGGTCGAGGATCTGCTGCGCCAAGGCCCGCGGCGGCTCGCTGCTGGCATCGAGGCAAAGATCCGGGCGCTCGGGTACTTCGTAGGGATCGTCGATGCCGGTGAAGCCGCTGAGTTTTCCGGCGCGCGCCTGCGCGTAGAGACCCTTGGCGTCGCGTGCCTCGCAGACCTCGATCGGCGTCGCCACGTGGACCTCGAGGAAGATCCCGCCGGCCGCCTCCACCATCTGCCGCGCCCGCGCCCGTGCCGCCGCATAGGGCGCGATCGGCGCGGCGATCACCAGCCCGCGGTGGCGGGCGATCTCGGCGGCGACCCATCCGATGCGCTCGATGTTGGCGTCGCGGTCGGCGCGCGAGAATCCCAGCCCCTTCGACAGCGTGCGCCGCACCTCGTCGCCATCGAGCAGGGTCACCGCGCGCGCGCTGCGTTCGGCGATGAGTGCGGCCAGCGCCTGCGCCAGCGTCGACTTGCCGGCGCCCGAGAGGCCGGTGAAGAAGACCACCGCGCCACGCCCGGCAGCGGGCGGATGGCGCTCGCGCAGGATCGCGGCGACTTCCGGGAAGGTGTACCACGCGGGGACCGGCTCGCCGCGCTCGAGCAGGCCACGCAACTCGGTGCCGGAGACGTCGCGGATCTCGTCGTCCGGCAGCGCCGTATCGATCGAAATGAAGCGCTGGCGATTGGCCGCGTAGACCTGCGCCGGGAACGGCAGGACGGTGAGCCCGATCTCTTCCGCATGCCGGGCCAGCAACTCTTGCGCGGCCAGCGGCGGATACCAGGGCTGGCCGGATGGCGCGTTTCCGGGTCCGGCGTGATCGCGGCCGACGATGAAGTGCGTGGCACCGTACTGGCGCCGGATCAGCGCATGCCAGAGCGCTTCGCGGGGCCCTGCCATGCGCATCGCCAGCGGCAGCAGGGAGAGCGTGGCCGAGCCTTGCGGATAGCGCGGAAGCACCGCCTGGTAGCAGCGCACGCGCGTGGCGTGATCGACATCGCCCGGGCGCGTCGGCCCGACCGCCGGGTGCAGCAGCAGATGACCATCGACCGCCCGCGCCGCGGCCAGCGTCAGCTCGAAGTGCGCGCGGTGGATCGGATTGCGGGTCTGGAAGGCGACGACGCGCGAGTGGTCCCGCGCCCGGAAATGCGCGCGCAGCGTGGCCGGTGTGTGGCGCAGTTGCGGGAAATCGTGATGGCGCGGCAAGGACACTCCACGCACGCGTCCCCCCAGGCAGACCGGGCCGCGGCGCAGCAGTTCGGCGACGCCCGGATGGTCAGGATCATCGGTGCCGTAGATCGCAAGCGCTTCGGCCTGCCGGTCCGGCCGGTGGATCGAAGCGACATCGAGCAG
>JANJUH010000303.1 GCA_024710675.1 Lysobacterales bacterium | reverse complement strand
GGCGGCCTCCCGGGGCCAGCCAGATCGCGATGCGTTGCCCGGCCGGCGCCGCCAGCGTCGGCACCGCGAGCACCCCTTCGCTGTCCTCCGAACCACGGGCGATCTCAGCCTTCAGGCCTGCCTCGGCCAGCGCCGCCGCGGTACCACGACCGACCGCGATCAGCGGCGCCGATGTCCGCGCCAGCCCGGGCCAGTGCCGCAGGGCCGCGCGCACCGCGGCGCGGCTGACCAGCACATGGGCCGCGGCATCGCGGGCGCCGGCGAGGCGCCCGGCCAATTCCGGCGTGAGCGGCGCGCCGCGGGTGTATTGCAGCGGCATCGCCAACGCCCCGTAGCCGGCTTGGGCCAAGGCGCGTGCACTGGCCGCGGTCTCGGCCGGCGGGCGCGTCAGCAGCACGAGGGGCGGGTGATCGCCAGGGTGGGTAGCCATGCACCCTAGAATCGCGTTCCCTGCGCAAAGGTCAATGCCCCGCTTGTGATCGACCCCACGCTGCCGATCCACGCCGCGCTGCCGGCCCTGATGGCCGAGCTGGCGACACGTCCGCGCGTGGTGCTCGAAGCGCCGCCCGGCGCCGGCAAGACCACGGCGGTGCCGCTGGCCCTGCTCGATGCGCCCTGGCTGGCCGGCCAGCGCATCCTGATGCTGGAGCCGCGGCGCATCGCCGCGCGCTCGGCGGCGCGCTACATGGCCGAACAGCTGGGCGAGGCGGTCGGCGAGACGGTGGGCTACCGCATCCGCTTCGAGGCCCGCATCGGGCCACGCACGCGCATCGAAGTGCTGACCGAGGGCATCCTGACCCGGCTGATCCAGGACGACCCGCTGCTCGAGGGCGTCGGTTGCCTGATTTTCGACGAATTCCACGAACGCCACCTCGCCACCGACCTCGGCCTGGCGCTGGCGCTCGACGCGCAGGCGGCGCTGCGTCCGGACCTGCGCGTGCTGCTGATGTCGGCGACGCTCGATGGCGAGCGGCTGGCGGGCTGGCTCGATGCCGGCCGCGTCGCCAGCGCCGGACGCAGTCACCCGGTGACGATCGAGCACCAGGTCGCGCGCCGCGAGGAGCGGCTGGCGGCCCAGGTGGCGCGCGCGGTCGAGCAGGCCTTGCAGGCGAGCCCGGGCGATGTGCTGGTCTTCCTGCCCGGACGCCGCGAGATCGAGGACAGCCATGGCGTGCTGGCGGCCCGCCTGCCAGCCAGCGTCGACCTGGTGCCGCTGCACGGCGAGCTGGCGGTCGAGGCACAGGCGGCGGCGATGGCGCCGGCGGCATCCGGGAGGCGTCGTGTGGTGCTCGCGACCAATGTCGCCGAGTCCAGCCTGACCCTGCCCGGCGTGCGCGCGGTGGTCGATTCGGGCCTCGCCCGCGAGCCGCGCTTCGATCCCAATGCCGGTTTCACGCGTCTCGAGACCGTCCAGGTCTCGCTGGCCTCGGCGAACCAGCGCGCCGGTCGCGCCGGCCGCCTCGGGCCGGGCCTGGCGATTCGCCTGTGGCCGGCCGAACGCCGCCTCGAGGCCGAGCGGCGGCCGGAGATCCTCGATGCCGACCTCGCTCCGCTGGCGCTCGAACTGGCCGCCTGGGGCGGTGCCGACCTGCGCCTGCCCGATCCGCCGCCGCCGGGTCATCTCGCCCAGGCCATCGATGTGCTGCGCGCGCTCGACGCGCTCGACGAGGCCGGGCGCATCACCGCGCACGGTCGCGAGCTGGTGCGCCTCGGCACCCACCCGCGCCTCGCCAATCTCGTGGTCCACGGACGCCGCAGCGCCGCCGCTGGCCTGGTTCCCGACCTGTTGGCCCTGCTCGAAGCGAGAGACCCGTTGCTTGGCGAGGAGCGCTTTTCGGAGGATTGGCGCAGCCGCCTTTCGGCGCTCGCCGCGCTGCGCGCACGACGCCCGCTGGCGGGCGCATCGCCGGGGGCGCTGAAGGCGATCGACCATGCCGCCCAGCAGTGGCGCCGGCGGCTGAAACTGCCGGAGGCGCCCGCGAATCCAGCGGGACATGCACTCGGCGACTTGCTGATCCACGCCTTCCCCGACCGCATCGCGCGCCTCGACAAGGGCGAGCGCTACCAGCTCGCCGGCGGGCGCGCGGCGGCGCTGCGGCCGGGTTCGCCCTTGACCGGCGAGCCCTGGCTGGCCGTCAGCGACCTGATGGGCAGCGGCGCCGACGCCCGCATCAGTCGCGCGGCGCCCTTCGACGAATCCCTGTTGAGAAAGCACTATCCCTCGCACTTCCGGACCCTGCGCACCTTCGGCTTCGACCTCGCCACCCAGGCCGCCCAGCAGCGCGTCGAGGAGCGCTTCGGCGCGATCGTGCTGGCCAGCCGCAGCGAACCCGCGCGCGATCCCGAGGCGGTGCGCGCGGCGCTCATCGCCGGCATCCGCCAACTTGGCATCGAGGCCCTCGCCTTCAGCGACAGCCAGCAACGCCTGCGCGCGCGGCTGCAGTGCCTGCGCGAGTGGTTGCCCGATGCCGGGCTGCCCGATGTCTCCGACAGCGGCCTGCTGGCGACCCTCGAGGACTGGCTGGGGGCCTACCTCGACGGCGCGACGCGCCTGTCGCACGTGGGCAGCGATCGCCTCGGCAACGCGCTGTCCGGCCTGCTCGATCACGCCCAGCGCCAGTTGCTCGAACGCGAGGCGCCCGAAGCCATCACCGTGCCGAGCGGCACGACCCGCAAGCTCGAGTACAGCCACGGCGCGCCGCCGGTGCTCGCGGTCAAACTGCAGGAGCTGTTCGGTCTGGCCGACACGCCGCGCGTGGGCCGCGGCCGCATCCCGGTCACGCTGCACCTGTTGTCCCCCGGCGGCCGCCCGATCCAGGTCACCCAGGACCTGAAAGGCTTCTGGGACCGCACCTATGCCGAAGTGAAGAAGGAACTGAAGGGCCGCTACCCCAAGCACCCCTGGCCCGACGATCCCTGGACCGCGCAGGCGACGCACCGCGCGAAGCCCAGGGGGACGTAGGGGCGCGCTCTGCGCGCGAAAGGGCTTGCGGCAAGAGTGATTCGCGCCCGAGGGCGCTCCTACCGAGGGCATCGCCACCCGCCGCATCCGTATGAGCACGCTCTGCGCGCGAAAGGGCTCGCAGCGAGGATGATTCGCGCCCGAGGGCGCTCTCCCCGAACCTGCCATAACGCACTGATTTGATTGCCGTCGTAGAAGGGGCATGGGAAAGGGGGCGGGGGGTTGATCGAGCGGCACGAGCCGACCGCGACTCGAACCTGATCCCCTGCCCCCCGCCCCTTGCCCCCAGTCCAGTGTTCGATGCGCGAATAAGCGCACCGAAAGGGGCGACCAGGACTCCTAAGGACGCGAGGGCCCG
>JANJUH010000265.1 GCA_024710675.1 Lysobacterales bacterium | reverse complement strand
ACCTCGGCGAGCACCGGTAGCGCGTTCATGAGCCCAGCGTGTTCGGCCCCGGAAAGATCGAGATCGGTGCGCGTGGATTGCTCGGCGAGGCGGCGCACGAAGGCCGGGATGCTGCCGACCTCCAGCCACTCGCTGCGCTCGCCGCCCTCTTCGCGCGCGCTGACGCGCCAGAGGCCCGGGAACACTGATTCCTGCGCCGCCCAGTGACGCCCGCCATGGGCGGTGATGGCGACTTCGCCCTCGCCCCACAGGTCGTCGAGGATGGCCTTGTCCTGCTGCGGCAGGTGGTTGACCGGCAACGCCTTCGCGGCATGCCCCGGGTGCATCGCGTCGAGTTCGGCGACGACGCGGTTGAACAGGGCGCGTCCGGCGGCGCCGAGTTCGGCAGCGTGGTCCAGGCGCGCCTGGTTGCGGCGCACACCGGTGGGCATGTCGATCAGGCGCAGGCCATCGTCGACCTGGCCGACGAAGACGCCGCTGGCGATCTCCTCGCCCTGCCAGAACATCGGGTTCGGACGTGGCTGCGGGGCTGCGGGATTCATGCGGCGCTCTCCTCGGACAGGGCGGCTTCCACGGCATCGCGGTAATCGACCCAGTCGGCGATGCGGGGCAGGGTGCGCACCAGCGTGGCGCCGCGGTAGACGGCGACGCTGGGCACGATCATCGAGCCGATACGCTGGCGAATCGCCGGCTCCTCGCTGGCGCGGGCCACGCCCACGGCGACGCGATCGCCATAGACCCGGCCGAGTTCGCGCAGCACCACGGCGACATCGGTGGTCTCGGGCCGGCGTGCGGCCTCGCCACGGACGAAGACCAGGCTCACGGCTTGCGGGCCATCGAGGAAGGCATCGAGCTCGGCGGCGCTGATCTCGCGCACGCCGGGGCTGGCCAGCAGGTAGTCCATCGGAGTCATCGACATCTCGGGCTCCTTCAATGATTGGTTTGCGGCTTCAGGTGGGCGGGGAGTTCGGGCGTGCGATTGATCAGGTCGGCGAACAGGTGCTCGAAGCTGCCGCCGGCAGCCGCCAACGCGGCGCCGGCGAGGGCGTCGCGAATCAGCCCCGCCTCGACCGGATCGAGCGCACGCATCGCGATCCCCTTGTGCACGAGCAGCCAGTCGCCGGGATTCGTCGCGCCGACCAGCGCGGTGTCGACCACCTCGCTGCGGCCTTCCCCGTCCTCGCAACGCGCAGCCCACGGACCGGCCTCACGCACCTGCAGCGGAACACCGATGCACATGGCTCAGACCTCGGTAGAGGCGGCGAGGGCCAGCACGCGCGCATCGCCGACGCGGCAGGCGGCTTCCGCCGAGGGCCGGCCGGCCTCGTAGGCATCCAGCGACAGCGCCGCGGCGAGCGGGGCGTCGTCGACGGCGCCGCTGCGCGGCGTCGGCACGATGCCCCAGCGTGCCAGTTCGGCCAGCCCGGCGGCGAGCGCCGGTTCGAGCTGCGCGCGTGCCGGGGCCGACAGGCTGCCGCCGTAGTCCTCGAGCTCGGCCGGCTGGACGCCGACGAGCACGATCTCCTCCGGGCCGCCGCCGAGCATTTCGGTGCAGGCCAGCACGTCCTGCATGGTCGCCTGGTGCAGGCTCATCTTGCGCGCACCGATCATCGTGCTGATCTCGGCGCCGCGCGCGACGTGCAGGCTGCCCGGTGGCAGGTCGTAGTCGATTGCGTCGAAGAGCAGCACTCGACGGGCCAACTGGATCGGTTCGATCAACAGCAGGCCCTGTGTGCCGCCGTCCATCAGCTCGACGGATTCAGGCCAGTCGAAGCGCGCGGCGAGGGCTTCGATGCAGCGCGGCCCGAAGCCCTCGTCAGCCCAGAGGATGTTCCCCACCCCGAGGATCAACACGCGGTCCATCAGCGACGATCCCGCGGCTTGAAGAAGCGCCAGCCGTTGACCATCGTCGAGACGATCGTGGTGTCGCCCATCGTGTCCTCGCGGAAGACCATGTACACGTGGATCAGCGCGAAGATGCAGATCGCATACATGCCCAGGTGGTGGACGGTGTGCACGACGAAGGAATTGCCGAACAGCGTGAACACCCAGCCGAACAGCGCGTACTGCCAGCTGTCGATGCCGATGCCCTCGGAGTACAGCGCCATGCCGGTGACGATCATCAGGAACATCGGCAGCGTGAAGCTGAAGAACATCGCCGTGTTCGCCAGCGGGTTGTGGCCGATGTAGGTCTTGCCCTCCTTCATGAACAGGTAGTACAGCGCCTGGTCGATGACGTTCTTCCAGTAACGGATGTCGAGGAAGGGCAGCCAGAAGATCGCGCGGCCGTGGTGGTTGCCGAAGATCACCATCCAGATGCGCGCGATGAAGGTCACCACCAGGATCTGCCCGGCGATGAAGTGCGCCATCCGGATGTAGCCGAAGACGAAGGTGTCCCAGGCCTCGCCGCCCAGCGAGGGCGGCGGTGCGCCGATCAGGTAGCCGGTGATGGCCAGCACCACGATGCAGCTCATCATGATCCAGTGCCAGAGGCGCAAGGGCCACTGGTAGACGTAGATCGCCTTCGGGTGTTCGCCGGGCTCGAGTGGCAGGTGGCCGGGCCTTTGGTCCCACGGCCCCCTGTCGGAGCCGGGAATGGCTTTCTCGCTCATGGCGTCTTGCTCCTCAGCGGACCTGCACGCGGGTCAGTTCCTCGCCGTCCTTGCTCATCACATGGGTGGCGCAGGCCAGGCAGGGATCGAAGGAATGCAGCGTGCGCAGGATCTCGAGCGGCTGGTCGGGGACCTGCATCGGCGTGTCGAGCAGTGCTGCCTCGAAGGCGCCGATGTTGCCGGCCGGGTCACGCGGCGAGCCGTTCCAGGTGGTCGGCACGATGCACTGGTAGGTCTCGATCTTGCCGCCCTCGATGCGGATCCAGTGACCGAGCGCGCCACGCGGGGCTTCGGCAAAGCCGGCGCCCTCGCACATCGCAGGCCAGCTCTTCGGCTCCCACAGCGCGACGTTCGCGGTCGCGGTGTTGCCGGCCTTGATGTTGGCCATCAGCTTGTCGAACTGGCGGGACTGCTCGCGTGCCGCCCACTCGGCCTCGAGGCCACGTGCCGCGGTGCGGCCGAGCGTCGAGAACAGCGCCGTCAGCGGTGCACCCAGGTCCGAGAGCAGCTTGTCGACCGGCTCCTTGAACTCGGGCTTGCCCATCGCATAGCCGATCACGTAGCGCGCCAGCGGGCCGACTTCCATCGCGTGGCCCTTCCAGCGCGGCGCCTTGATCCAGGAGTACTTGGCGCTCTCGTCGACCTGCTCGATCTTCGTGCGCGATCCCTTGGTGCCCGGGCCGAGCTGGAAGTTCGGCTCGGTGATGCCATCGAGCGGATGCAGGCCACGGCTCTCGTCGGCATAGCGGTACCAGGAGTGGGTGACGTACTCCTGGATCTCCTCGCGCTGCTTGAGGTCGACCTCGTGGATCTCGGCGAGGTTGCCGTTGATGATCGCGCCGCGCGGCATCAGCAGGCTCTTGTTGCTGTAGTCGTTGGCGATGTCCGGGAACTCGCCGTAGGACATCAGCGAGGTGCCGGAGATGCCGCCGCCGTAGAGCCAGTCCTTGTAGAAGCCGGCGATGGCGACGAGGTCGGGGATGTAGACCTGCTGGATGAACTCGAGCGAGCGGTCGATGATCCGCTTGACCAGGTTCAGGCGCTCCATGTTGATCGCGCCGACCGCGCCAGTCTCGTTGACGTTGATCGGGCAGGGCACGCCACCGACCAGCCAGTTCGGATGCGGGTTCTTGCCGCCGAACACGGCGTGGATCTTGACGATCTCCTTCTGGAAGTCGAGCGCCTCGAGGTAGTGCGCCACCGCCATCAGGTTGGCCTCGGGCGGCAGCCGGTAGCCCGGGTGACCCCAGTAGCCGTTCTTGAACAGGCCCAACTGGCCGGATTCGACGAACTTCTTCAGGCGGTTCTGCAGGTCGCGGAAGTAGCCCGGCGAGGACAGCGGCCAGGACGAGATCGACTGCGCCAGCGCGCTGGTCGCCTTGGGATCGGCCGACAGCGCCGAGACCACGTCGACCCAGTCGAGCGCATGCAGGTGATAGAAGTGCACCAGGTGGTCGTGCACATACAGGTTCAACTGCATCAGGTTGCGGATGATGTTGGCGTTGTCCGGGATCTCGATCCCGATCGCGTCCTCGACGCAGCGCACGCTGGCGAGCGCGTGGGTGCCGGTGCAGACGCCGCAGATGCGCTCGGTGAAGGCCCAGGCATCACGCGGGTCGCGACCTTTCAGAATGACTTCGAGGCCGCGCCACATGCTGCCGGTGGACACCGCGTTGCGGATCACGTTGTTCTCGTCGAGGTTCACTTCGACGCGCAAATGGCCCTCGATGCGGGTCACCGGATCGACGATGACGCGCTGGCCGGAGTTGTCGAGGTTGAAGCCGTTCGGTGTGGCGATGGTCATGGCTGCGGCTCCTTACTTGCTCGTCTCGGCCGGTGCGGCGGCGCGTTGGCGGGCGCGGTCGAGGGCCGACAGGCCCGCGTGCGCGGCGATGCCGGCGGCGATCACGCCGGAGGCGACGAGGCCCACGTCATCGGCCGTGGCCTCGACACCGATCTGGTGCAGGTTGGCCAGGCGCTCGTAGAAGGGACCGTTGTCCCAGAAGGCGTCCTCGGAACAGCCGATGCAGCCGTGGCCGGAGGCGATCGGGAAGGAAACGCCATCGTTCCAGCGCGTGGTCGAGCAGGCGTTGTAGGTCGTCGGTCCGCGGCAGCCGACCTTGTAGAGGCAAAAGCCCTTGCGCGAGCCCTCGTCGTCGAAGGCCTCGGCGAACTGGCCGGCATCGAAGTGCGGACGGCGATAGCACTTGTCGTGCACGCGCTGCGAATAGAACATCTTCGGACGGCCCATGCGATCGAGCTCGGGGAGCTGGCCGAAGGTGACGATGTAGCTGACGACGCCGGTCATCACCTCGGCGATCGGCGGGCAGCCCGGCACCTTGATGATCGGCTTGTCGAAGATGACCTTGTGGACCGGGGTGGCCTTCGTCGGATTGGGCTTGGCGGCCTGCACGCAGCCCCAGGAGGCGCAGGAGCCCCAGGAGATGATCGCCATCGCGTCGGAGCAGACTTCCTTGAGCTTCTCGACGAAGGGGCGGCCGCCCTGGATGCAGAACATGCCGTCCTCGTTGAGCGGCGGATTGCCCTCGACGGCGACCAGGTACTGGCCCTTGTACTTCTGCCGGGTCTCCTCGAGGATCGCCTCGGCCTGGTGGCCGGCGGCGGCCATCAGCGTATCGTCGTAGTCGAGCGAGATCATCGACAGCACGACGTCCTTCACCAGCGGGTGTGCCGAGCGGATGAAGCTCTCCGAGCAGCAGGTGCACTCGAGGCCATGCAGCCACAGCACCGGGATACGCGGCTTGGTGTCCATCGCGTGCGCGATGCGCGGCGCGAACATCGGACCCAGGCCGAGCGAGGCCGCGGTCAGCGAGCAGAACTTCATGAAGCTGCGACGACTCATGCCCTGGCGGCGGATGACGTCGTAGAACGTTTCGGTGATGGCCATCGAATCTCCCTCCCGACCCTCGAGGGTCATTGATTGCTGGGGAGTTTCGGCGGTGTGGTGGTCGCCTGGACCCGACCCACCGGATTCCCCAATCCGGCCGGAGCCCCGTCCACGCGATGGTCCATCGATGGTCGGCGGTGCTCCCGGCGTGGTGTGCAGTGTCGGCCTTTCGGCGCTGCCGTTATTGATCGCGATCAATTCGCAGGCGAGCAATTCGGAGTGTGCTACCCGTCACGGCCGCCACCTGTGGCGGGTTGCCGTCATCCGAGAATTGGGGAGGAAGCACCATGAGCCAGTTTCGACCTGCGGTCCGCGCGTTCGCGGGGTTCGCGCTGTTGACGATCGCCGGCACCGCCGCGGCCCATCCCGGCCACGACATGGCCTTCAGCGCATGGAGCGGCTTCGCCCATCCGTGGGGTGGCCTCGACCACTTGCTGGCGATGCTGGGCGTGGGCGTGCTGGCCGCGCTACGCGCCGGGGCAACGCGCTGGCGCTTGCCGCTGGCCTTCCTGGCGATGACGGCGGCCGGTGCCGGTTGGGTCGCCTTCGGTGGGGCCGTTCCTGGCGTCGAGCTGGGCATCGCGCTGTCGGTGCTGGCGATCGGTACGCTGATTGCCGGCAACCGTGGCCTGCGCGAAGGCGCGGTGCTCGCGCTGGTGGCCGGCTTCGCGATCTTCCACGGCGCCGCGCATGCGGCCGAGATGCCGGCGGCAGCGGGCCTGCTGGCCTACGGCAGCGGCTTTCTGGCGTCCACGGCACTGTTGCTCGGCCTTGGTCTCGCGATCGGTGCGGGCCTCGTTGCCCTGCCGGCGCGCGTCGCACCCTTGCGGATCGCGCTCGGCGGCGCGATGGCCCTGACCGGGCTGGCGATGCTGTTGGTCTGAATCCGGGCGAGGGCTGGCGAAGATCTGGCCTCAGCCTTGGCCGGCGGGCAGCAAGCCTTCGTGGGAGCGCCCTTGTGGCGCGAAATCGTCGAACCTCAATCGCGCGACAAGCGCGCTCCCACAGGCCGGAGCCCGATTACCAGACCCGGCAGAACACTGCCTTGAGGTAACGCGATTCCGGCACCTGCGCCAGCCAGGGATGGTCGGCGCCGGCGCCGCGGACCTCGAGCACCTGGATCGTGCGGCCGGCGTAAAAGGCGGCGCGGCGCAGCATGTCGAGGAACTGCTCCTCGCTGACCAGCCCGGTACACGAACAGGACAGCAGGATCCCGCCCGGCTTGACCACGCCGAGCGCGAGCTTGTTCATGTCGAGGTACTTCTTCAGCGCCGGGATCACCTGTTCGCGATCGCGCGTCATCTTCGCGGGATCGAGGATCACGGTGTCGAATTGCTCGCCGTTGAGGGCGGCATCGCGCAGCCACGGAAAGATGTCGGCGCGCACGAAACGCACCGGCAGCTTGTTGAGGCGCGCATTGCCCTCGGCGATCGCCAGCACTTCCTCGTCGAGGTCGACGGCGACCACCTCGCGCGCGCCGGCAGCCTTCGCGTTGAGCGCGAAGCCCGCGGAGTTGCAGCACAGGTCGAGCACCCGTGCATCGGCGCTGAAATCGCGCAGGCGCAGGCGGTTGTCGCGCTGGTCGGCGAAGAAACCGGTCTTGTGTTTCAGGCCCGGCGCCACCTTGTAGCGCAGGCCGTGCTCGACGATGGTGGTCGCCGGCGGCGGCGTCGGGATCGAGCAGTCGAAGCTCTCCTGCTTGGCGACGTGTTCCTCGGCGAACCAGTAGAAGCGGCTGTCCGGGAAATGCGTGGCGAGCGCGCGGCGGATCAGGTCGCGCAGTTTCCACATGCCGGCGGCGAAGTACTCGATGACCAGCGTGTCGGCGAAGCGATCGACGACGAGGCCGGACAGTTCGTCGCCCTCGGAGTGGACCAGGCGGTAGCCGTCGGTCACCTTGTCGAGGCCGAGCAGCTCACGGCGCAGGCCCACGGCACGCGCGATCCGGCGCTCGAAGAAGGCCGCATCGACCGCCTCGTCGGGGTTTTCGGTGAGCACGCGCAGTGCGATCCGCGAATGGCCGTTGTAGAAGCCGCGGCCGACGAAGGCGCCGGTGCGGTCCTCGATCTCGACGAGGCTGCCGGGACGCGGCTTCGGGTCCGGCTTCTCGACCATCTTCTGGAAGATCCAGGGATGGTGCGAGCGGCGCTCGGTCTTCAGCAGCACGCGTGGGAGCTGGCCGTCCATGGGCGCGGCGCGGCTCATTCGAAGCCGTTCTTCATGTAGAGGCCGAGGCCGTCACGCACGGCGGTCAGCGCATCGACGCGGCCATGGCCGAAGACGTGGTTCGGGATGGTCGTCGCCGGGATGCCGCCGCAGCTCTGGCTGGTCACGACATCGGCCACCGCGCTGTTCTTCAGGATCTGCTCCACGCGCGCCGGGTCACGGCGCAAGGTGGGGTCGACCGACATAAGCAGTGCTGCGACGCCGGCGACATGCGGGCCGGCCATGCTGGTGCCGGACTTGGAGCCGTATTGGTTGCCGGGAGTCGCCGAGCGCGTACCGGTACCCGGCGCGACGATATCCGGCTTCATCCGGTTGCTGCCGTCGATGCTCACCGGTCCGCGGCTGCTGAAGCCAGCCATGGCGCGGGTCGTCGGTGAGATCGCACCGACCACGAAGCTGGCGGCGTAGATCGCCGGCGGATCGACGATGGTCGAGCAGGCCGAGCCGGAGTTGCCCGCCGAGGCCACCACCAGAATGCCGGAGGTTCGGGTGTTCTCGACCACGGTCTGCAGGATGTTGGGGGTGTTGCATCCCTCCACGGGTGGGCAGCCCCAGGAGTTGTTGATCACGTGCGGCGCGCGACTCGGGTCCGGATCGCTGCCATCGACGCGCGTCGGCGCCATGAACCACTCGAAACAGCCGGCGTAGGTGCTCGGCGTGCCAAAGCCGACGTTCATGTTGCGGCAGCCGATCCAGCGCGCACCCGGGGCGACGCCGATCTGGTTGGCACCGCCATCGTCACCGACGATCGTGCCCATCGTGTGGGTACCATGGCTCTCGTCGTCGCAGGGCGCGCTAGTGGACGGGCCGCAAACACCGCCGCCGCTGGTGATGGTGTCCTTCCAGTGGTAGTCGTGGCTGGCGCTGCTGCCGTTCCAGCCGGCGTACTGGTTGCGCAAGGCCGGGTGATCCCATTGGTAGCCGGTGTCCTGGCCGCCCACGAGCACGCCCTGGCCGGTGAAGCCCATCGCCCACAGGGCTGGCGCGCTGACCAGCGTGACGCCGGGCTCGATGGCGCTGGGCGCCTTCGTCGACTCCGGAAAGGCCGGCTGCGCCGGATCCAGGCCCATGCGGACATCGAGTTCGATCGCCTTGACCTCCGGACGTGCCGCGAGTCGCGCGGCCAACCCGGCGTCGGCCTCGAGCGCGATGAAGTTCGCCACCCAGAACGGGCGGTAAGCGACGCCTTCGCGCTCCAGCAGCTTGCGCGTCGCGGCTTGGCGCGATGCGGCCTGGCGCTTGAGGTGCTCGACCGCAGCGGCCACGCGGGCATCGCCCTCGATGCCGGCGAGCGCCTCGGCCAGCGGCAGCTCGTCGGCAAAGGACACCAGCAACGGTGCGTTGCCGCCGCGCGCGAGTTCGGCCTGCGCCAGCGCGGACACCTTGGCGCCGGCGGGTGGCTCGGTGGCAGCCACGGTGGTGGCGAGCGCCAGGGTGGCGATCAGGGTCATCGGCATGGCTGGGGCATCCTGCGGCGGGGCTCAGGGCGGGGATGATGCATCGGAGTCGAGCCTCACGGCAGGCGAATCGACATCGGGAGGCGGGCGCTGGCGCCGTCGTCTGAGACGCACGGCGCGAATCCAGAGGAAGTTGACGAGGAACCAGGCGATCGTTGCGCCGGTCACCGCAAACACCAGCAGGCCCAGGACCAGCGGCTTGCCGACGCCCAGGATCCACTCGCCCCAGCCCTTTGGCGGGGCCGTGGTCGCGACGCTGACCTGGGTGGCCAGCGCCTCGGCCTGACCGAGCGCCTGTGCCTCGTCGACTGGCTTGCCGAGGATGAAGGCGCCGGTCTGGTGCGCCGCGACCCAGATCGGCACGTAGGTCACCGGATTCGACACCAGGGTCGTTGCCGCCGCCACCGGGAGGTTGGCGCGCAGCGCGATCGCGACCACCGCGGCGGCAGCGATCTGCATCACCGGGATCATGAAGCCGAAGAACACGCCGATGGCGGCGCCGGCCGCGACCTGGCGACGGCCGAGATGCCACAGCCAGGGGCGCCGCAGCAGCGGCCCGAGCCAACGCAGGCTGGGGTGTTTGCGCAGCGTGTCCTCGTCGGGCAGCCAGCGTTTGAGCTTTCCTCGGATCATCGGGCGATGATAGCGGGCGTGTCCCTGCCCGACGGTGAAGGAAAGCCGGTGAAAGAAAGCACCCGGGATCGTATTCGACAGACCCCGCGCTACCTGCTGATCGGCGCGATCACCGCCGCGCCGCTGCTGGTGACCTGGGTGGTGTTCGACTTCCTGCTGACGCAGCTCTCGCGTCTGGGCAGTCCGTGGATCAACGCGCTGGCCCGCGCGCTCGAGCGGGTGTCGCCCGGCCTCGCCGACTCGCTGGCGAACTCGGCCTTCCAGTCGACCCTCGCTGCGTTGGCTTCGCTGGTCCTCCTGTACCTGCTCGGCTGGCTCGCCAGTCGCGTCATCGGCCGACGACTGCTCGATGCCATCGAGGCGCTGGTCCAGCGCATTCCGCTGGTCGCCGCGATCTACGGTGGCACCAAGCGCTTCCTGTCGGTGGTCAGCGACAAGCCGGCCGAGGTCCAACGCGTGGTGCTGATTCCGTTTCCGACGCCGGAGATGCGCGCGGTCGGCTTCGTCACCCGCGTGCTCGACGACGAGACCACGGGACGCAAGATCGCCGCGGTCTATGTGCCGACCTCGCCGAATCCGACCTCGGGCTACATCGAGCTGGTGCCGCTGGAGCACTGCACGCCGACCGACTGGACGATGGACGAGGCGATGAGCTTCGTGATCACCGGCGGCGCCACTTCGCCGCCGACGATCCGTTTCACCCCGCCAGCGACGCCGCCAGCGCCTTGAGCGCAAGCAGCGGGGCGCTGACGCGCTCGTCGATCAGCGCGGCAATGCGGGACAGGTCTGCCTGTTCGTCGACATCGGGCAGCGCCGGGTGTTCGACCATCGGCAGTCCGGCACCCACGGTGGCCAGGAAATGGCGAGCCGTGCCTGGCGATCCGTAGGGCACGCCGGACCACTCTTCGCCCGCGAGGTCGGCATTGGCGCCGAAGAGTACGAAGCCACCGTCGAGCGCCGGCACGATCACCCGCTTTGGCGGCCCAGCCAGGGCCGCGGCCACTTCGCCGAGCAGGCTGGCCGTGACCAGGGGTGCATCGGCGCCGAGCAGGATCGCGGCGCCGTGGCGGGCCTGCAATTCGGCATGGATCGCGCGCATGCGCTCGCCGAGATCCGCATCCGGCTGCGCGAGCGCAGGCCAGTCGGGCCAGCGATCGACGGCGGATGCCTCGGCGACCGCCCAGTAGGGCGCGACCAGGCCCTTGGCCGCGGCCTCGGCCACTGCGGTGCGCACGCATTCGAGGCTGGCCCGGTAGACTGCCAGCGCCGCATCGGTGCCGATCGCCGCAGCCAACCGCGTCTTGATCGGTGACAGGCCGGGTGTCTTGACGAAGACGGCGAGGGCGGGTGGCGAGGCTGCCATCAGGGCTGGGGCGGGACCCG
>JANJUH010000217.1 GCA_024710675.1 Lysobacterales bacterium | reverse complement strand
CGTAGTCCGGGATCGAGGTGGCGTCGCTGCCGGCGTTGGGATTGGTCAGGCCGAAGCAGGGGATCTCACGACCGTCGGCCAGGCGCGGCAGGTAGTGATTCTTCTGCTCCTCGCTGCCGTAGTGCAGCAGCAGTTCGGCGGGGCCGAGCGAGTTCGGGACAGCGACCGTCGAGCTGACCGTCGGGCTGATGCTGGACAGGCGCTGCAGTACCACCGAGTGCGCGTAGGCCGAGAAGCCCAGGCCGCCGTACTGCTTCGGGATGATCATGCCGAAGAATCGTTCGCGCTTGAGGAAGTCCCAGAGCGCAGGGGGCAGGTCGTTGTCGGCGTGGGTGATCTGCCAGTCGTCGATCATCCGGCAGGCTTCGGCGACCGGGCCGTCGAGGAAGGCCTGCTCCTCGCCGCTGAGCTGCGGAGCCGGCTGGCCGAGCAGCTTGCCCCAGCGCGGGCGGCCGCTGAAGAGCTCGCCCTCGAAGCCGACGGTGCCGGCCTCGAGCGCGACGCGCTCGGTGTCCGAGAGCTGCGGCGCGATCTTCTGGTAGATCGCCAGCATCGGTTCGCTGAGGAAGCGGCGGCGGAAGGGCTCGTGGTTGAGCAGCACGGCGATGGCGCCGAAGGCCAGCCATACGGGCAGCAGGAGCAGCCAGGAGGCCCCGGAGTAAATCGTGGCAACGGCCAGACCGATGGCGCTGGCGATCGTCCAGGAAAGCAGGCTGGTGCGCAGGAATCCGCAGGTCAGCCCGATCACGAGCAGGACCAGCAGGGGCGTCAGGTTGGCCATCATGGGGCAGGGCTCCTCTTGCGGTTCAGGCAGCAGCGCGCGGGCAGCTGGCCGGATCCAGTTGGGTCAGGAAAGTGTGGATTTCGCGGGTGAAGACATCGTTGCGATCGCCGACGATGGTGTGCGTCGCGCGTTCGATCTGGATATGGCGGGCGTGTGGTGCCAGGCGCAGGAACTCGCCGATGGTGTGCTCGGACACCACGTCCGAACGCTCGCCCGACAGCAGCAGCAATGGCTGGCGGACCCGGGAAGCTGCGGCTTCGAGGCGCGGGATGTAGCGTGGTGCCTCGCGGGCCACGCGTCCCAGAAGGCGCGGGTCCCAGTGCCAGCGCCAGCGGCCGTCGGCGTGCTGGCGCAGTTGCGTGCGCAGGCGTTCGGGATCCTTGCGGTCGCGATGCGGCAGGTAGCGGGCGATGGCATCGGCAGCGGCCTGCAGGCTCTCGAAGCCTTCCGGGTGCATGCCCATGAAAGCGAGGATGCGATCGACGCCGGCACTCTCCCAGCGCGGCGTGACGTCGACCAGCACCAGCGCGCGATAGAGCGGATCGGGCGATTCGCCGGCCGTCAGCAGTCCGAGCAGGCCGCCCATCGAGGCGCCGACCAGCACGGGCGGCGCGGGCAGCGAGCGGGCGACGGCCACGAGGTCCTCGGCGAAGTGCTCGAGCTCGTAGTCGCCCTCCTCGGCCCAGCCGGATTCGCCGTGTCCGCGACCGTCCATGGCCCAGCCCGGCCAGCCGTGGGAGGCAAGGAAGCGCGCTGTGGCGCGCCAGGCGTGGCGGTTCTGGCCGAAACCGTGGGCGTAGAGCACCCGTGGCGGGCCATCACCATAGGCTTCCACGGCGAGCGGCAGGTCGCCACGGCCGTGGCGCAGGAGGACTTGGGAGGACACTGCATTCGTATCCATACGGTCGAGTATGTTGACGCGGGATCGAGGAGTCAATACGCTTCCGTATGGACTTTTCTTCACAACTCCCCCACCTCACATGACCACAGCCTTGAGAAGCGTCGCGCCGGTTGCCGAGCGCGGCGAAAAGCAGCGCCTGACCGCCCGCGACTGGGAGGAAGGTGCGCTGGACCTGATGGCCGACGAGGGCGTCGCCGCCGTCGCCGTCGAAACGCTGGCCAAGCGCCTCGGCGTGACCAAGGGCAGCTTCTACTGGCACTTCAGCCATCGCGACGCGCTGATTGCCTCGACGCTGAAGCGCTGGGAGGAGTACGACACCCACAATGCGATCGCACGCGTCGAGTCCATCGAAAACCCCGGCGTGCGCCTGCGCGAGATCTTCCGCCTCACGGCCCGCGATGTGCGTTCGCACCGGATCTACGCGGCGCTGCTGAAGGCGGCCGACCACCCGGTGGTCGCGCCGGTGATGGAGCGCGTCTCGAAGGAACGCATGGACTACCTGGCGCGGGTGTTCGAGCAGGCCGGGATGGATCCGGTCGCCGCCGTGCATCGCGCGCGGCTCGCCTACTCGGCCTATGTGGGCTTCCTGCAACTGACGCTGCAGTTCCGCTCGACCCGCCTGAGCCAGGAGGGTTACGAGGAATACCTCGAGCACATGATCGATACGCTGATTCCGGCGGCTTGAACCGATCCGGTGGCTGAGAGTCCCGAGTGAGGCCTCCCGGGCGCCAGCTTTCGTGGGTCGGCATTCATCCCGACGCTGTGGCGGGCCTCCCGCGAGCCAAGAGCGTCCGGCTGAAGCCGGACCCATGGCCGGTGCGTGGGTCGGCATTCATCCCGACGCTTTTCCCCCGAACGCCCAAGAGGCGGATCCGGAGCTCACCATGCAAACCCGGCCCACCCGGGCGGCTTTGTGCGTGAAGCTTCCGTGGATTCCTTCGCCCCGACTCGGGTCGAGTTGCTCTTTCCAGCCCCGGCGGCTATGTTGCGCGCTTCGCGCGACTGCATACGTTTGCAAGCGCTTGATTTTCAAGGAAAGCCATGAGCTCGCAGCTGGCCGATCTGAACCGTTGGGTGGAATCCGTCGCGCAACTGACCCAGCCGGACCGCATCCGCTGGTGTGATGGCAGCGAGGCCGAGCGTCGCGAACTCGAGGCTTTGATGGTCGAGCGTGGCGACCTTTTGCCGCTCAACCCGGATACTCATCCCGAGTGTTTCCTGCACCGTTCGCACCCGGGCGACGTGGCTCGGGTCGAGCACCTGACCTTCGTCTGCACGCGCGATCAGGCCGACGCCGGTCCGAACAACAACTGGATGGCGCCCGACCAGGCGCACGCCAAGATGGACGGGCTGTTCGCGGGCTGCATGCGCGGCCGCACGATGTACGTGATCCCTTACTGCATGGGCCCGATCGACTCGCCGTACTCGCGCTGCGGGGTCGAGATCACCGACAGCCCCTACGTCGTCGCCAACATGCGCATCATGACGCGCATGGGTTCGGCCGCGCTGGCGCGCATCGAGCGCGAAGGTCGCTTTGTCAAGGGCCTGCACTCGATCGGCGAACTCGATCCCGAGCGCCGCTTCATCATGCATTTCCCCGAGGAACTGTCGATCCAGAGCTACGGCTCGGGCTACGGCGGCAATGCCCTGCTCGGCAAGAAGTGCCACGCGCTGCGCATCGCCTCCTGGCAGGCCCGCGACGAGGGCTGGCTGGCCGAGCACATGCTGATCGTCGGCGTGCAGAACCCGGCCGGCGAGACCCACTACATCGCCGC
>JANJUH010000164.1 GCA_024710675.1 Lysobacterales bacterium | reverse complement strand
AGAGGGGTTCCTGTCGCTTCTCTTGTGGGCCCTTCGCGTCCTTTGCGGACCCATGCTCTTTCCGAGTCCCGAGTTCCGAGTCCCGAGTTCCGAGTCCCGAGTTCCGAGTCCCGAGTTCCGAGTCCCGAGTTCCGAGTCCCGAGTTCCGAGTTCCGAGTCCCGAGTCCCGAGTCCCGAGTCCCGAGTCCCGAGTAAAAGCGTCGGCATGAATGCCGACCCACAGGCTTGCCGTGCCATGGTGGGTCCGGATCCAGTGGATCCGGATTCATCCGGACGCTCCTGTCCTCCCTCACTCCACCAGCGCCAGCCAGTCCTGCGGGCCGAGGGCTGCTGCGAGGCTCTGGCCGGACTCGTCGTAGAGCGCATCGGCCAGCTCGCGTTTCTGCGCCTGTAGTTGGGTGATGCGCTCCTCGACGGTGTCGGCGGCGATGAGGCGGTAGACGAAGACCGGTTTGTCCTGGCCGATGCGGTGCGCGCGGTCGGTGGCCTGGGATTCGACGGCCGGGTTCCACCACGGGTCGTAGTGGATCACGGTGTCGGCGCGGGTCAGGTTCAGGCCGAAGCCACCGGCGCGCAGGCTGATCAGGAAGACCGGCACCTCGCCGCGCTGGAAGCGCTGTACCGGCGTGGCGCGGTCCTCGGTCTGGCCGGTGAGCTTGACGTAGCGGATGCGCGCGCTGGCGAGTTCGGCCTCGATCAGCTCCAGCATCGAGGTGAACTGGCTGAACACCAGCATCCGGCGACCGGCCGCGGACAGCTCGCGGATCATCTCGACCAGGTGTGCCAACTTGGCCGAGGGCGCCGCCGGCTTGCCCTCGAAGCCGACCAGGCGCGGATCGCAGCAGACCTGGCGCAGGCGCATCAGCCCTTCGAGCACCTGCATGCGATGGCGCTCGAGTGCGCCGCTCTCGACATAGCCGCGGAGCTGCTCGGCATAGGCCGCGCGCATCGCGTCGTAAAGATCGCGCTGGCGGCCTTCGAGCTGCACGACGCGGGTGATCTCGGTCTTGCGCGGCAGTTCGGCGACGACCTGGTCCTTGGTCCGGCGCAGCAGGAAGGGGCGGATGCGCCGACGCAATTGTTCGGCGACCTCGTGCCGTCGTCCCTTCTCGATCGGCACGCGGAAATGGCGCTGGAACTCGTGGCGGGAGCCGAGCAGGCCCGGCATCAGGAAGTCGAACTGCGCCCACAGCTCGCCGAGGTGATTCTCGAGCGGCGTGCCGGTCAGACAGACCCGGAGCTCGGTGTCGAGCTTGCGTGCCGCGCGGGCGGCGAGGGTCGCCGGATTCTTCACCATCTGCGATTCGTCGAGCACGACAATGCGCCAGTGACGCCCGCCCAGCTTGTCGACATCCCGCGCCAGCACCGGGTAGGTGCTCAGCACGATGTCGGCGGCGCCGATCGCGCGCACCCGGCGCTCGCGCTCGGGTCCGGCGTGGACCAGCACCGCGAGATCCGGCGTGAAGCGCCGGCATTCGGCCACCCAGTTCGGCAGCACGCTCTTGGGACACACCACCAGCGCCGGATCCGTCAGGCGGCCGGCCTCCTTCTCGCCCTGCAGGAAGGCCAGCACCTGGACCGTCTTGCCGAGGCCCATGTCGTCAGCCAGGATGCCCGACAGGCCCTCGCTGGCGAGAAAACGCAGCCAGGCGAGGCCCTCGACCTGGTAGGGCCGCAGTTCGGCACGAAAACCGGCCGGCACCGGTGTCGGCGGCAAGCCGCTGTAACGCGACAGCGTCGCAGCCAGTGCGCGCACGGCGGGAGCGCCCTGCCAGATCGGCGCGCCGGCGCCGAGCGCATTTTCGAGTTCCGCGAGCGCCGCGGCGCGTGCCCGCGGCAGGGCCAGCCGGCGCTGGTCCGCACTGCCCGGCTCGGCCAGTTCGTTCAACACGGCAAGGATGGTGCGCAGGCGCCCGGCGCTGATCGGCAGGCGACGATCGCCGGGCAGCGTCAGCGCGACAATCGCGTCCTCGGCCAGAGGCAGCTCGGCAAAGCGGCCCTCGCGCAGCCCCTCGCGCAGCACCGGCAACAGGTTGACGCGCTCGCCGTCGAGGTCGATGCCGAGTTCCAGCGTGATCAGCCCGCCGCTGCCCTCCTCGACCTCGCCATAGAAACGGTAGTCGGCGTCGACCAGCTTGAGCGGGAAGCGCGGACCGTATTCGAGTCGCCAGCCTTCGGCGCGCAGGCGCGGCAGCATGCCGTAGCAGAATTCGTTGAGGCTCTGCGGATCGCCGTCGGGGTTGATCAGCCAGTCGTGCTGCTGCAGTCCCGGGTGGTCGACCTGGGCGTGGCGGTTGGAGATCAGGCCGAGCTGCTTCAGGCGCGTCGCCAACTCGCGCTCACGGCTGCGGTCGCGCGCGAAGCGCTGCACCGCATCGCCCTCGCGCAAGGTGATCTCCGCCGCGGGGTCGCCCTCGCCGACGCGCACCGGGCCGTAGCGGAAGGACAGGCGCGCATAGCCGATCAGACGCGCGCTGCGGCGTCCGCCACGGTCCTCGGCAGCAGCGCTGCGATGCAGCGTCAGGATCGCCTGCGGGCGCTCTTGAATGGGCTCGCTGACATCCAGGACCTGTGGATGCGGGAAGCCGGGCGGCAGCTGTGCGCCGTGCTCGGCCTCGAAGGCGGCGACGGCGGTGGCCGGCAACGGCGGCAGGTTGGCGAGCCAGGCGCTGCTGCCGGCCGGCAGCGCATCCTCGATCAGGCCCAGCTCGCGGGCGACCGGATCGATGTAAAGCCAGCTCTCGCCGACGCGCACGCAGCTCGTCGTGGCACCGGCATCGAAACACAGGCGCTGCACGCCGCGCAGATCGGTTTCCCAATGCCAGCGTGCCGGCCGCGCGGGTCCATCGCTCAGCAGCAATCCCGGCCGCTCCCAGGCCAGCAAGCCGCGCCGGGCCGCTTCCAGCAGCGCCCCGGGCAAGGGCTCGCGTGGCAGCCACCACTGCGCCTCCTCGGCGAAGGTGCTCTGTCCGGCCGCCATCGCGGGGACCAGGCTGGCCGCCTCACCCAGGCGCTCGAGCATTTCGGGGCGGGCAGCGGCCGGCGGCATGTCCTCGAAGCGCCAACCCGCACCTTGCGCAGCCGCGATCCAGCGCCCCAGGCGCAAACCCAGCACGCGCTGCGCATGCAGTGCCCCGGCAATGAAGCCGAAGCGCCCGTGCTCGGGCTGGCTGCCGGACACCATCCGCGCGAGCAGCCGATCGCTCTTCGGCGGGCGGCCAAAGGCTTCGAGCACCAGCGCCGCGGCGTGTTTGCAGGCCACCTGCACCGGGCAACTGCAGTGCGTGTCGAGGCGCCAGCGTTCGCCCCGCGGATAGGCCCGCACATGCACGCGATAGGGTCGCCGCCGGCTGCCACGCACCTCGCCCGTCACCAGGCATTCGCGTTGCTCGTCGCGACGGTCCACCCACAACACACGGCCCTCGTCGGCATAGCGCTCGCCGCGCCTGAGGTCGGTGTCGGCAAAGCTCGCGTGCAGATCTTCCGGGCGGGGTCGCCACATGGTCCGTCGGGCCGATCGTGGATGGACGAACCGACTAGCCTACCTGCTTTGGCGTCGGCGGGTCGTCCTCGCTTGGACCCGGCGCCCGCTTCGCTCATCATCGGACACACGCAAGGAAGAGCTGCGCCCATGTCCACGACCGCCGAACCCGCGCCCGCACCTGCACCCGTCGCAGCGGCACCGACGCCCGCGCCGCGCCCGCACATCGTCGTCTTCGACAAGGTCGGCAAGACCTATGGCCAGGGTCCGAACGCCTACACCGCGATCAAGGATGTCAGCTTCGTCGTCGACGATCGCCTGGACCACGGTGAATTCGTCGCCATCCTCGGGCCCTCGGGCTGCGGCAAGAGCACGATCCTGCGCATGATCGCCGGCCTGTCGCCGCAGCATCCGCCGACCACCGGACGGGTCGAGGTCTTCGGCAAGCCGGTGGGTGGTGCCGGCGCCGACCGCGGCATGGTGTTCCAGGACTACACCAGCTTCGAGCACCTGAGCGTTGTCGACAACATCGCCTTCGGCCTCGAATGCCGTGGCGTGCCGCGCGATGAGCGGCGTGCACAGGCGCTCCTGTGGCTGGAGAAAGTCGGACTCGACCCGAAAAACGATGCCAGCAAGTACCCGCATGAGCTGTCCGGCGGCATGCGCCAGCGCGTCGCGATCGCGCGCACGCTGATCCTGAATCCCAGGATCATCCTGATGGACGAGCCCTTCGGCGCGCTCGACCCGCCCACCCGCTATGCGATGCAGGACCTGCTGGTGAACCTCTGGCGCGAGCAGCAGGCCACTGTGTTCTTCATCACCCACTCCATCGAGGAAGCGGTCTACCTCGGCGATCGCGTGCTGATCATGTCGCGCGCGCCGGGCACCATCCTGCACGAGCTGCCGATGCCGCCGCCCGACCGCCCCGCCCGCGAGATGCACCGCGACCCGGCCTTCATCGAGGTCGTCAATCGGGTGCGCGACATCGTCGAGGAACTGGAGGCGGGGAAGTAGGGCCGGTCGGGACTCGGGACTCGGGACTCGGGACTCGGGAAAGGCTCGCAAGACCGATGTGGGAGCGCCCTTGTGGCGCGAAGAAACCGACCTCGAAGCAAGGCCATCGCGCGACCAGCGCCCGCTCATCAAAAGCGCTTTGCCGGGTGTTGGGAAAAGCGTCCGGATGAATCCGGACCCACAACATCGCTGCCAGCCTGTGGATCGGCATTCATGCCGAGGCCTTGCCGCCCCTACCGCCCCAGGAAATCGCGGATCCGCGCCAGGCAGGTCTCGCCGGCGTCTTCCAGCACATAGTGGCCGGCGTCGGCAAAGCCGATGGCCTCGGCGCGCGGGAAGCGGCGGCACCACTCGTCGAAGTAGTCGCGATCGAACACGAAGTCCTTCAGGCCCCACAGGATCAGCGCCGGCTTGTCGGCCAGTTTCGCCAGGCCCTCGCCGGTCTCGACGATCGTCTTCCACGCCGGGTCGCCCGCGGCCAGCGGGATGTCCTGCACGAAGCGCAGCACGGCGCGACGGGCAACGGGATTGTCGTAAGGCGCGACATAGGCGGCGCGTTCTTCCTTGCCCAGCCGCCGGCTGGCGCCGATCCAGGCCGTACCGAGTGCGAAGGCGTTGAGTCGCTCGACCAGGAAGGCACCGATAGCGGTATTGCGCACCAGCTTCAGCGCACCCGGCAAGCGTTTGCCCGGCAGCATCGGGAAGGCGGCCGTGTTGAGCACGACCAGTCGGCGCACACGCTCGGGATGCCGCACTGCCCAGGCACAACCGATGGCCCCACCCCAGTCGTGCACGATGAGGGTCACCGGTTCCTCGCCAACGGTGCGATCGACCAGGGCCTCGAGATCGGCCACGCGGCTGTCGAGGGTATAGCGGTAGCGGGCATCGTCCGGGCGATCCGACAGGCCCATGCCGATGTGGTCGGGCACGATGCAGCGGTGGCTGCCACGCAAGGCCTTGACGACATCGCGGTACAGCCAGCACCAGCTCGGGTTGCCGTGCACCATCAACACCGGCTCGCCCTTGCCCTCGTCGAGGTAGTGCATCGACAGGCCGTCGCGGGTGAAAAAGCGCGGTGTGAACCCCTGGGCCTCGATCAGGGCCTGGGCTTGCGGCTGTGGCACGCGGGAATGCTCCGGCAAACGTGAGGCGCGGAGCATCGCGCAAGTCAGGCCGCAGGGAAACCTGCCCGGCGGGAATCCGTCAGGGGACGGTCGGCTATGCTCCGCGCCCTGGACGTTTGCCGGAGATACGCCATGAAGCGCCTTCCCATCCCCACCTGGATGCTCGCGTCGCTGCTGTTCGTTTCGCCCCTGGCGCCAGCCCAGGACGAGGAGCGGGCGCCGGCGCAGGCCGGCCCCAGTTGGGCGCCCGGCGAGATGACGGGCCTCCAGGCACCAGACCTGCCGGGCCGCGTCATCCTGGAACAGCTCGGGCTGGCGATGGTCCTGCCGGAGGCCTGGCAGGTCGAAGACGTCAAACTGCGCCAACTGCCGGCGGAGGACGCGCAGGCGATCCATGCCGGCGCCGAGGCCGCCGCCATCATCGAGTACCTCGGCAAACGCCGCACGGTGCCGCTGCTGACGATCTACCGGGCGCCGCTCGCGCCCTGGCGCGCACTCGAAAAGGACGGCAAGGCCGGGCCGGGCCGGGTCACGATCACCACGAACAATGCGGTCTACGTGGTGGTGCGCCCCACCGACGCTCGCGTCGATCCCCGATTCGGCGAGTTGCGCCGCGAGGTCGAGGAGGCCATCAGCTCGCTCGGCATCTACGATCCACGACGCGAAGGCGGCGGCATGCCCGAGATCCCGGTGGAATGGGCAGGGACCCTGCCGGATGGCCAGCCGATCGAGATCAGCCTCGAACGCGGCGGCCGGCTGACCATGCGCTGGGCCGGCGGCCGCGAGGCCCATGGTCAGTGGCTGCCGCGCGGTGCGCAGATCATGGCGCACCTGGTCGGCATCGAGCCGCTGCCGTCGAAAGCGATGGTGCTGAACTACGATGGCCGCTCGCTGACGGTTGCGAGCTGGGACGAGCTGGTCTTCGGGCCGGCGGGCGCGCGCCTCGAAAGTCGCTGAGCGGGCAGGCGGAGGGCAACGATGGCCGCGATCGATCGCCGCTTCTGGTGGCTGCTCGCTTTCGCGCTGCTGCTGATCGGCGCCGGCATCGGCTTGCGCGATCCCTGGCCGACCGACGAACCCCGCTTCGCGCTCGTCGCCAAGCAGATGGTCGAAAGTGGCGAGTACCTGTTTCCGCATCGCGGCAACGAGCTGTACTCTGACAAGCCGCCGATGTTCATGTGGATGCAGGTGGCGGGCTACCAGCTCACCGGCTCCTGGCGGCTCGCTTTCCTGCTGCCCTCCCTGCTGTCGGGACTGCTGACCTTGCTGCTGGTCCACGACCTCACGCGGCGCCTGAATGGGCGGCGCGCGGCCTGGTGGGCGGCCGCAGCGCTGCTGTTCACGATCCACTTCACCTTCCAGACCCGTGCGGCGCAGATCGACGGCACGCTGCTCGGCATCTTCACGCTCGCGTGCTACGGCCTGCTGCGCCACATTTTGCTCGGCCCGGACCGGCGCTGGCTGTGGATCGGCTGCTTCGCTGCGGGCATCGGCACCATCACCAAGGGCGTGGCCTTCCTCGCATTGCTGCTGCTGCCGCTGGCCTGGCTGGCTCGGCGGCTGGGCTGGCTGGGGCTGCCCACGCCCACGCCGCGCCCGCTCTCGACCACGCTGGTCGCCGCGCTCTGCTTCGTCGGTGCGGTAGGCCTCTGGCTCGTGCCGATGCTGCTCGCCGTGATCCGGATCGACCAGGGACCCTACTGGGACTACGCCTACGACATCCTTTTCGGCCAGACCGCCTCGCGCTACCTGACACCGACGCATCATTTGCACCCGCCCTGGTACTACCTTGGCGTGATCGCGACGCTGTGGTTGCCGGTGGCCTTCGCGCTGATCTGGGCGGTGCCCCACTGGTGGCACATGTGGCGCCGTGGCCGGCGACCGGCACGCGTCTTCCTGCCGCTCGCCTTTGTCGTTCTGATCGTCTTCTTCTTCTCGCTGTCCGGTGGCAAGCGCGACGTCTACATCATGCCGGCGCTGCCGATGCTGGTGATCGCGCTGGCGCCGATCCTGCCGGCCCTGCTGAAGCGCGCCTCCGTGCAACGCCTGCTCTACGCCTTCGCCTGCCTGCTGGCCGTCGGGTTGACGGCGGGATCCGCATGGGCCCTGCTCGGGGAGCCCGCCTTCGCCGTACGCATGCGCGATCTGCGCGAACTCGAGCCCTGGCACATCTCGCTGGCGATGGGCCTCGTCGGCGTGGCCAGCGTGGCCCTCGCGCGGCCGCGACGGGGTGCGTTGGCGCTGGCCGGCACACTGACCGGCGTCTGGCTGATCTATGGCTTCTGGGCCTATCCCGTACTCAACGACTCGCGTTCGGCGCGCGGCGTGATGACGGAGGCGGGCGAGATCATCGGGCCCGATGGCGAGCTTGCCCTGCTCGGCTGGCAGCCGCAGAACAAGCTGATGGCCGACCGCAAGGTCACCGTGTTCGGCTTTCTCAGGCCGCGCGCCGAGCAGGAGATCGCAGCGGTAGCCTGGTTGCGCGAGGCCCCCGGACGCCACGTGTTCGCTCAGCGGCACAGCCTCGACGCCTGTTTCGACATCGACAAGGCGCGTCCGGTCGGCAAGGCCAACCGCCGCAGCTGGTACCTGGCGGGGCCAGACGCCTTGCGTCAGGCCTGCAAGGCGCATCCGCCCGAAGCCTGGGTCGATTACAAGGTGCCTCGCGACTGAGCGGCGGTGAGGATGCCATGCATATCGAGGTCGACGGCCAGGGCCCAGCGCTGGTGTTGCTGCACGGCTGGGCCATGCACGGCGGTGTGTTTGCGCCGCTGTTGAAGGCGCTCACCGAACACTTCGAGTGCTGGGTGGTCGACCTGCCCGGCCATGGGGCCAGTCCGGAGCGCGACGGCCTCGGTTTGCACGACACGGCTGAACGCCTGCTCGCCCGCCTGCCGCCCGCGCACTGGCTGGGCTGGTCGCTGGGTGGCCTCGTCGCGCTACGCGCCGCACTCGATGCGCCCGATCGCGTCCGCGGCCTTGTCGAGATCGCTGCCTCGCCGCGCTTCGTCGTCGGACCCGACTGGCCGCATGGTGTGGATCACACCGTGTTCGCGTCCTTCGCCAGCGAGCTGCGCCAGGATTACGCGCGCACCGTCGAGCGCTTCCTCGCGCTCGAGGTCATGGGCGACGAGCACGCCCGCGAAGAGATCCGCTGGCTGCGCCAGCGCCTCGCCGAACGCCCGCCCGGCGATCCGGCAATCCTGCGCGATGGCCTTGCGATCCTCGCCGACACCGATCTCCGCGCCGAACTGCCGACGCTCGCCTGCCCCAGCCTGTGGATCGCCGGCCGCCGCGACCGCCTCGTGCCCTGGCGTGCGCTCGAACATGCGGCGCAGGCCAGTGGCGGGCAGTTCCTGTGCCTGGACAAGGCCGGTCATGCACCCTTCCTGAGCCATCCCGAGACCGTTGCCAAGGTGATCCAGGGCGCTTTCGCCGCGTGAGCCACGAAACTGCAACCGTGGCGCAACCCAAGGCGC
>JANJUH010000116.1 GCA_024710675.1 Lysobacterales bacterium | reverse complement strand
GCGTCCTTCGCGTCCTTTGCGGACAAGCGCTTCTGGCCTCGCCTGTTCACTCGTCCCCACCCGCGCCGGCTTCGACGACCCTCACCAACGCACCTTCACTGACGAAGGAAGCGCCCTCCACGACCACCTCGGCGCCGACGTCGAGGCCTGAGGCCAATGCCACGCTGTCGCCGTCGATGAAGGCCACGCGCACCGCGCGCCGGCTCACGCGCCCGGCTGCCGCGTCATGGACGTAGACGCTGGCGCGTTCGCGGTCACCTTCGAGGATGGCGCCGATCGGGACATGGACCAGCGCCGCCGCACCCGCGCTGGCCGGACTCAGTTGCAGGCGCGCGACCAGGCCGCTGCGCAGCCGCGGGTCGGGCTCGGTGAGGGTCAGTTCGACATCGAACATGCCGGTGCGCGGATCGGCGGCCGCCGGCAGGCGGCTGACGGTCGCCCGCAGGCGCTCACTGGGCAAGGCATCGAAGCTCACGCGGGCCTCGTCGCCCAGGGCGAGCTGGACGATCTGGCGATCGGCCAGGCTGGCCTTCAGCACCCAGCCGGCACCCGCCGCCCCGAGCACCAGCACCGGCGAACCCGGAGCCACCGTCTCACGGGCCTCGGCGAGCTTGCGCAGGACCACGCCATCGCTCGGCGCCTTGATCACCGCGTGCTCGCGGTTGAAGGCCACCGCCTTGAGGTTCTGCCGCGCGATATCGCGCTGGGTGCGCAAGTCCTGCACCGCCTCGAGCGGGATCACCTGCTCGCGGTGCAAGGCTTCGCCGCGCTCGAGGTCGCGCTCGGCCTTGGCGACCAGCTGGCGCGCCTGCTCGACCTGGCTGCCGACCTCGGCCAGTTCGAGCTCGGCCAGCACCTGGCCAGCACTGACGGCCTCGCCCTCTTCGACCTCGATGCGCGCGACGATGCCGCCGACCTTGAAGGCCAGCCGGGTCTCGTCTTTGTGCGCCAGCATGGCCGTGGTGCGGATCGCCGGCGCCGCCGGGCCTTCGACCGCCGTCGCCAGCACCACCGGCACCCGCCTTTCGCTCGCGGTGGATTCGAGGCCATTGCCGGCGCTGCAGGCGGCCAGGATCAGCGTCATGGCCGAAAGGATCAGGGGGCGGATCATGTCTCGTGTCCTGTCAAGAGCGCTTGGGTCCGCAAAGGACGCAAAGAACGCGAAGTGAGATGAGTTGTCGTGCTCGCAGACTGGCGGCTCAGAGGTGAAACAACGTTTGGGAAGCTGTTCTTTGCTTCCTTTGCGTCCTTGGCGGACTGAACGCTCTTCATCCCGGGTCCGGCGCAAGGGTTCTCGGTCTGCATGCCAGCCCCCCTACAGCTCGCGATCGCCAACCCGCCCCAGCGCCGCCTGCAGTTCGGCAAGGCGCACGAGGACGGCGAAGCGGGTCAGGTTGAGGTTGAGTTCGGCCGCGGTCAGCGTGGTGCGCGCATCGAGGTACTCGACCTGCGGGATCGCGCCGACATCCCGCTTGCGCGCGGCGATGCGGAAGCCCTCGGCGGCGGCGACCTGGCGAGCGGCAGCGGTCGCCAGCGAGGCGCGCGCCGTCTTCAGTCCATCGGCGGCCAGTCGCACCTCGAGCGCGATGCGCTCCGCCAGGTCCTCGCGGGCCAGGCGTTCCTGCTCGAGGCGGGCCGCAGCGCTGTCGATCGCGCCCCGGGTCTGGCCGAAGTCGGCCAGGCGCCAGTCCAGCACCAGCGAAGCGACCGCATAGTTGGTGCCGGATCCGAAGCCGTAATCCTCGCCCTGGATGCCCGCATCGAGGGCGAAGGCCAGCGTCGGCTGGCGGGCCGCGCGTTCGGCGACGACGCCGGCCTGGGCTGCGCGCACCCTGCCATCGAAAGCGGTGAGCTCCGCGCGTGCCTGCCCTGCCAGCGGCGTGAGATCGGCGGCATCGGCGTCAGCCAGCGCGCCCAGGCGGCGCTGCACTTCTTCATCAGGATCGGGCATGGCCGCGGCCGTGATCCCGGCATCTAGCGGGCGGTTCAGCAAGGTGTTGAACAGGCTGCGCGCCTGGGAGATCGCGTTGCCGGCGGTCAGCGCCTCCTGCTCGATCGCCAGCACCTCGGCCTCGGCCCGCAGCACCTGGTCGCGCGTCAGCTTGCCGTTGGCCTCGAGCACACGGTTGACGCGCAGGTTCTCCAGCAACAGTTCGCGGCTGGCCTCGACGATCGCCAGCGCCTCGCGTGCTTGCAGCCAGCGCAGATAAGCCACCTCGACATCGCGCTCGAGCGTGGTCGCCAGCGCGTCCTCGACCGCCCCCGCCGCCACGACGCCAGCGGCCGCCGCCGCCCTGCCGGCGCCGATGGCCGGCGCGTACAACGGCTGCGTCAGCGACAGCCGGCTGTCCTGCTCGCGCTCACGCAGGAAGGCCAGCGTCTGGTTGGGGATGGCGCCGAAGCGCGGCGGCTGGCCCTGGGCAGCCAGCAGCTCGTTGAGCGCCGAGTAGGCCGGATTGACGAGATCGCCCACCGGCAGTTCCTCGACGCGCCCACCCTCGGCCCGGCTGTAGCGCGCCGAGAGGCTCACCGTCGGACGCCAGCGCGCCTCGGCCGCCGCGAGGTCTGCCTCGGCACCCCGCACTGCCTGTCCGGCACCCCGTAGCGCGAGATTCGCCTGGCGCGCTTCCGACACATAGGCTCGGATCTGTGCGCGGTACTCCTCGCTCGCAGCGACCGGCGCCGCCAGCCAGAGGGCCAATACGCTGATCCATCGGCACATCGTCACGCGTTCTTTGGTTGTTGACATATTGGACACGTGTCAAATTCGGGTCAAAAAAAGAGGATCAAGGTCCCTTCGGCGAAAGGCCCAAGCCCGCAAGGCGCAACGCGTGATCGACGAGTTGCTGCGTCGCAATGCCATCGGCTGCGAGCATCCCCGCCTTGGTCGCCCCCAACTGGATGATCCCGTGCATGAAGCCCCACAGCGTCACGGCAGTCAGGTAGGGATTGCCGAGATCAGGGCTGACCGAACCATCGGCGATGCCCGCCTCTATGCACTCGACCATGATCCCGTGGACGCGGTCACCTGCGGCCATGCACGCCGCCTCGTTGCCCTCGGCTTCGGCATGCTGCGGCGCATGCGCCTCGAAGCGCGCCAGCGCGGCGAAGTAGTGCGGCACTTCCTGCGAGAAGGCGACATACGCGCGCCCGAGCGCCTCGACCTTGTCGAGCCCGCGCGGGAAGCGCGCCGCGGCCTGCTCGAAACGATCACCGAGCAGCAGCAGCGCGCGCTCGCAGATCGCGCAATGCAGGTCGAACTTGTCCTTGAAGTACACGTAGACCAGCGCCCGCGACAGCCGCGCCTTGCGCGCGACCTGGTCCATCGTCAGCGCGTCCCACTCGACCTCGGCCGCGACCTGCTCGGCCGCATCGACGATCTGGCGTCGGCGCGCTTCCTTTTCCTCGAGACGGCGTTCGGCGATGTAGTTCATGGGGTGGAGGCTAGCGATTACTCTGACACTGTGTCAATAGATTTCATGTCGTCACGCACTGTGCACGAGGGCACGAGGGCACGAGGGCACGAGGGCACGAGGGCACGAGGGCACGAGGGCACGAGGGCACGAGGGCACGAGGGCACGAGGGCACGAAAGAGCGTCGCCAAGGCGAGGACCATGTCAAGGACGGGTTCCTGCTTCCTTTGCGTCCTTTGCGTCCTTTGCGGACCAAATGCTCTTCCCGGGACCCGAGTCCCGGGTCCCGAGTCCCGAGTCCCGAACCGAAGCTACCCGAACACCAACCCCATCTTCGCCGCATCCGGCTTCTCGATCACCCCCTTCTCGGTGACGATGACATCCACCAGCGCAGCCGGCGTGACATCGAAGACCGGATTCCAGGCTTCGACGCCGGGCGCAGCGACCCGCTGTCCGGCGTACTCGAGCAGCTCGCGCGGGTCGCGTTCCTCGATGTGAATCGCCGAGCCATCGGGCGTGTTCAGATCCACCGTCGAGGCCGGCGCGACCACCATCGTGCGTGCTCCGAACTGGCGGGCGGCGACAGCCAGCGACAGCGTGCCGATCTTGTTGGCGACATCCCCGTTGGCACAGATCCGGTCGGCGCCAACGATGACCCACTGGGTCTGTCCCTGCGCCAGCAGCCAGGCGCCGGCGCCGTCGGCGATCAGCCGGGCCGGAATGCCGTCCTCGAGCAACTCCCAGGCCGTCAGGCGTGCACCCTGCAACCACGGCCGGGTTTCCCCGGCATGCACCTGCCGGATGCGCCCCGCCGCCCAGCCGGCGCGGATCACGCCGAGTGCGGTGCCGAGGCCCGCGGTGGCCAGCGAGCCGGTGTTGCAGTGGGTCAGCACGCCCGACCCCTCCGCCAGGTAGGCGGCGCCCAGGCGTGCCATCCGGTAGTTCGCCGCGAGGTCTTCGGCATCGATAGCACGCGCCTCGGCCTCCACCGCATCGGGCTCCGGATCGGCGCCGCAACGCGCGAGCAAGCGATCGATCGCCCACATCAGGTTGACCGCCGTCGGCCTCGCGGCGCGCAGGTGCGCGGCCGCAGCCAGGAAGGCGGCCCGGCGCTCCTCGATCGGCAAGCGCGCACCGGCACGCGCAGCCAGCACGAGGCCATAAGCAGCGGCGATGCCGATGGCCGGCGCGCCGCGGACCACCAGATCGGTGATCGCCTGGCCCACCTCGCGATGGTCGCGCATGGACAGCCAGTCGGTCCGCGCCGGCAGCCGGCGCTGGTCGAGCAGCGCCAGCTGATCCCCGTCGAATCGCAGCGCACGCACGCGGTCATAGCGCGCGAGCGTCGCCGAATCGATATGCAATGCAATTTCCATCGTGGTCCTCCACCCAGTCGTCACTCCGGGCCGGCCGGATTGCGGTACGTTTGCACGAGGTACACGGGCGAAGGTCCAGACACCATGCGCCAGTTCACCGCTGCCGACCGTACCGGGCTCGATCCCGCCCTACCCATCCCGCTGTACCACCAGTTATACGTGGTGGTGAAGCGCAAGATCGAAGGCGGCGAGTTGCGCCAGGGGGCGCTGATCCCGGCCGAGAAGGACCTCGGCACTTTTTTCGGGGTTTCGCGGATCACCGTCAAGCGCGCCCTCGACGAGCTCGAGGCGGAGGGCTACGTCTCGCGCCAGCGCGGCCGCGGCACGCACGTGACCTACAAATACGAACCCAAGGTCCTGCGCGCGCCGCTCGACGGCATGCTCGAGTCCCTGGCGACGATGGCGCGCGAGACCAAGGTCAGGCTGGTCGAGTTCATCCGCGTCCCGGCGCCGCCGCATGTGGCCGATGCCTTGCGGCTGCAAGCCGAACATCCCGTCGACCGCACCATCCGCATCCGCAGCACTGAAGGACTGCCCTTTGCGCACCTGTGCAGCTGGACGCTGCCGATCGGGCCCGGACTCAATGCGGAATCGCTGAAGGTGGCCGAAAGTCGCCTGGACCTGTTCCGCCGCATCGGCCTGCACGTCAAGGAGATCGACCAGGTCATCACCGCGATCGCCGCGGATACCACGCTGGCGCAACGCCTGATGGTCCGCAGCGGCGAGCCGCTGCTGCAGGTCACCCGGATCGCCTTCGACCAGCGCGGACGGCCGGTCGACTACCTGGTTGCCGCCTATCGCCCGGACCGCTTCCAGTACCACATGAAGATGTCGGCGAAGGATGTGCTGGTGCGCGGGCAGCGCTGAGGCCGGCTT
>JANJUH010000111.1 GCA_024710675.1 Lysobacterales bacterium | reverse complement strand
CGGTGTCGACCCTCGAAGCGGTCGATCCTCTCGAACCCGGGTGGCGGAGTCTCGTTGCGCTTGTCGACAGCGGTTCGCCAGCGCGTCCGCGTGCGCTGGCGCCGCGTCGCATCGCCCTGTTCTACGACGCCTCCGGTAGCGCCCGCGAACGCCAGCGCGAACGCGAGCAAGCGGCGCTGGCGGCCTGGGTGCGTCGCCTCGGCAAGGTCGAGGTGGTGCTGGTGCCCTTCCGCGATGTCGCCGAGCCACCGCGCCTGATCCGCCTGGCGGGCGGCGATGCCGGGCCGCTGCTCGCGGCGATCGACGCACTGCCGCTGGACGGCGGCTCCAGCTACGGCGCGATCGACCTCGGACCGGTCGGCCGCGTTGATGCCGTGCTCATCGTCGGCGATGGACTGAGCAACTTCGGTGCCGCCGAGCCGATGCTGACCGGCCCGCAGGGCCAGCAACCGCCGGTGCATGCCCTGCTGGCCGCGCAGAAAGCCGATCACGCGCGGCTGCTGCGCCTGAGCCGCGCCGGGGGCGGCCAGATGGTCGACCTGATGCATCACGAGGCCGAGGTTGCGGCACAGTTGCTCGGCACGACGAGCTGGCGCCTGCTGGGCAGCAAGGTTGTCGCTGGCGAGTGCACGGCCTTGACGCCGGCTGCGCCGCTCGCGGCCCGCGGGGTGATCACCGTCACTGCGCGTTGCCGTGGGCAGGGACACATCGAGCTCGCCTTCGGCGATGGCGACAGCGCGCCACGGCTGCACAAGCTCGCCTTCGGGCAGGCCGTGGCCGCCGAGGGCACGCTGGCCGAGGCCATCCACCGCGTGCGGGCCCAGGCCGAGATCGCCGGGTTGATGAGCACCGCCAAGGTGGATGCCGCGGCCGTCACGAAGCTCGGCAAGCGCTGGGGCGTCGTGACGCCCTACACCTCGCTGCTGGTGCTCGATCGCATCGAGGATTACGTGCGCTATCGGGTCGAACCCAAGGAAGCGGAACTGGCGGCCGAGTACCGGCGCCGCGTCGCGGCGCTGCCCAAGGTTGAGGCCGAGCCGGGCCTGCAGGCGCGCCTCGATGCCTTGCTCGTGCGCTGGCAGGCCTTCCGCGACTACCACGCCGCGCCCTATCCGGGCATCGAGACGCTGCTGGTGCCGATGGCCGAGCGGGAGGCTGCCGCCTGGGGTGCCCATCAGGGCGGCAACGAGGCCCAGGTGCTGCTCGAGCGTGCCCGCGGCCTGGCCGCGCGCTGGACCCGGGAGGTGGGCGAGCCGTCGCGGCGCGAAGCCTGGGAGCGCGAGGCCGCGCGCCTGGTGTTCGCGCTCGAAGCGCTGCGCGCGCAACGCGGCAAGGAGCCCCTGATCGGCAAGGACGCCCGCGGCGATGCAGACGCTGCGGCAGTGGAAGCGAGTGAATCGGAGCACGCAAGCCGGGCCCGGGACGAGACCGCGGAGCTCGACGATCAAGAACGCCTCGCGGAAATGGCCACACGGCAGGCTGCGGCGCCGCCCGCGATGCTTCCACCGCCCGCGCCCGCAGCGGAACCCGCGACCCCGGCGCCCGGCTCCAACGAGGCAGGCGTCGCCCGCGAGGACCAGGCCAAGGCGGAATCTGCAGGCTCCCCACTGCTGGCCGCCACCGCGCCGCCGACGCGCATCCAGCTCTCGGGTTGGATACCCGACGCGCCCTATCTCGCAAGCCTGCGGGCGTCCTCGGATCCCTACGCCGCCTACCTCGCCATTCGCGACGAGCACGCTGCGACGCCGAGCTTCTTCCTCGATGTCGCAGACTTCCTGCGCGACGAGGCGAGGCAATCGGCGCTGGCGCTGCGCGTGCTGTCGAACCTGGCCGAGATCGACCATGGCAACACCGCACTGGTCCGCGTGCTGGCCTATCGCTTGTCGCAGTGGGAGCTGCACGCGCTGGCCGTGCCACAGTTCGAGGAAGCCCTGGCGCAGCGTCCGGAAGAGCCGCAGAGCTGGCGCGACCTCGCCCTGGCGCTGGCCCGCCAGCCCGCGCCCGATCGCCGCCGCGCCGTCGAGCTGCTGTGGGCGGTCGCCACCCGCGACTGGCACGGCCGCTTCCCCGACATCGAGCTGATCGCACTGCACGAGCTGAACGATGTGCTGGCGCAGGCGCAGGCGGACGACATCACGCTGCGCGAGACCGGCATCGACCCGCGCTTCCTCGATCCGGTCGCGATCGGGCTGCGCGTGGTGCTGAGCTGGGATGCCGACAACACCGACATCGACCTCTGGGTGGTCGACCCGAGCGGCGACAAGGCGGTCTACAGCCAGCCGCGCACACGCACCGGCGGTCACATGAGCCGCGACTTCACGCAAGGCTACGGCCCCGAGGTCTACACCATCCGCCGCCCCCTGCCCGGCACCTACGTCGTGCTGGTCAACTACTTCGGCGACCGCCGCCAGAGCCTGACCGGACCGGTCACGCTGCAGCTCGAGTTCCAGACGCGATTCGGCTCGGCAGGCGGCGAGCGGGTCGCCGTGACACGGCGACTCGGGGAAGGCGGTGAGACCATCGAGATCGGGCGCTTCGAGGTGGGGCGCCCGTAGGAGCGCCCTCTGGGCGCGAACCATCCTTGCGGCAAGCCCCTTCGCGCGCCTAGCGCGCTCCTACGATTCCGCGCAGCCCCGCCTTGTCCGCGTAGGAGCGCCCTCTGGGCGCGAAACAGTCCGCGGCAAGCCGGATTGCGCCCAGAGGGCGCTCCTACAGCGTCGGGAACTCCCGCCGCGAGAAGGCCACGCGGGCTTCGGGGTCCGGATCGGGTGTCTCGATGGCTTCGATCTTGCGCAATCGGTGCACCAGGCCATTGCCGTTGGCGATCTGGATCGCGAGGCCCGGGCGCGCGTTGAGCTCGAGGATCAGCGGGCCGAGCTGCTTGTCGAGCACGAGGTCGCAGCCGACGTAGCCAAGGCCACTCAGGTCGGCCGCGCGTGCAGCGATCAGCAGCAGCTCGTGCCAGCGCGGGATCTCGAGGCCGATGATCGAGTGCTCGGTATCCGGATGCTCCTTGACCGGCTCGTTGCCCCACACGCCGCGACGGGTCATGCCGGTCGGAATGTCGATGCCGACGCCGATCGCGCCCTGGTGCAGGTTGGCCTTGCCGTCGGACTGCCGCGTCGGCAGGCGGATCATCGCCATCACCGGATAGCCGCGGAACACGATCACGCGTACGTCCGGCACGCCCTTGTAGCTGACGTGGTCGAAGATCGGGTCGAACTGCACGCAGTACTCGATCAGCACCGCGTCGGGCTGGCCGCCCAGGCTGAACAGGCCCGACAGCGTGTTCGACAGGTGGTGGTCGAAGTCCTCTCGGGTCATCAGGTGGCCGTTGGAGCGCCGGTACTTGGCGCCGCGGCGGCCGTTGATGATCAGGATGCCGTCGCCACCCGAGCCGTGCGCCGGCTTGGCGACGAAGGCCTCGCGATCGCGCAGCTTCTCGTGCACCTCCTCGATCTCGTGCTCCTCGCGGACCACCGCATAGAGCTCCGGGACCGGCAGGCCAGCCTCGATCGCGAGCTGCTTGGTGATCAGCTTGTCGTCGACGCGCGGATAGAACTTGCGCTGGTTGTACTTCAGCACGAACTCGGCGTTGCGCTCGTTGAGCCCGGCCAGGCCGATCTCACGCAGGAGCTTCGCGATGCGGAAGGGGTTCATCACGGTGCGCCGCCCCCGGCCGGCGGCGGTGCCACGGCCCCCTTCTTCAGCGCCTCGTGGCGCTCACGCGCCAGCGCGCGGAAGCGGAACAACTCGGTCAGGCGGTAGCCCGAGTAGCGACCGAGCAGCAGGGCGAAGCCGAGCAGCACCAGCAGCAGTTCGGGGAACACGAAGACCAGGTGCTCGAGCGGCGGCCAGGTCATCACCAGGTAGGCGATCGAGGCGACCAGCAGCGAGCCGAAGCCGTCGCGCAGCGCAGCGCCCGGGCCGCGCTCGTCCCAGGCAATCGACATGCGCTCGATGGTCATCGTCATGATCACCATCGGGAACAGTGCCACCGACAGGCCGACCGGGATGTCGAGCTGGTGCGCCAGCACGCTGAGCACGCTCATCAGCAGGATCACCAGGATCAGCACGCTGGTCAGGCGTGGCACCAGCAGCAGGCGCAGGCGTTCGAGGTAGAAGCGCGCGAGCAGGCCGAGGGCGACCACCAGCGTGAACAGGATCACGCCCGAGACCAGTTGCGTCTCCCGGAAGGCCAATGCGATCAGCACCGGCATGAAGGTGCCGAAGGTCTTGATGCCGATGAGGTTGCGCAGGATCAGCATCACGAAGGCGCCGATCGGCACGGTCAGCAGGATCTTGTAGACGCCCTGCATGTCGACCGGCAGGCTCAGCAGCGAGTACTTGATCAGATTCTCGTTGCGGATTTCGCTGCGGCGGGTGGCGATGGCGACGGCATCGGCGAGGTTGCGCTGCACGGCGAACTCGATGCGCGGTCGCTTGTCGCTCTCGACCACCAGCAGATCGCGCTGGGTGCGCGTCCACAGGAAAAAGTTCTCCGGCACGCCCTCCTCCGCATTCGCCGGGTTCAAGGTGACCCAGCGTTCGCCGTTGTGGACCTGCAGGAAGGGCTCGAGCTGCTGGAAGCTGGCCGGCTCGCCCAGCGGCAGGCCGTGCAACACACGCGCCGGGATGTTGCGGATGGCCAGCGCGGAGGCAAAGAACTGCGCGCGGTCCTCGGCCGTGACCTGGCCTTCCAGCAGGATGCGCGCTTCGTCGCGCAGGTCCTCGCCGATGAACTCGCGCAGGAACTCGCGCGAGAAAGTGGCGACATCGGCCGAGCGTGCCTTGACGTCCTCGAACAGGGTGTCGATGGCCGCGTCCTGGGCTTCGCTGAGCTTCGGGACCGGCCGCAGCTTGGGCTCGCCGGTCTCGACCACCTCGGTGCCATCGCGAACGACATTCACGCGGTAGTAGAGGACCTGGCGGCCGGATGCGCGCCGGATGACCCATTCGACCTGGCGGCCGTCACGGCTCTTGGTGAGCTGTTCGCTGTAGCCGCGCGAGATCAGGCGTTCGTCGAGCACGGTGAAGCCCGGAATGGTGCCGGTGCCGCGCGAGGGCAGTTGCAGGCGCACCTTGTTCGGCCCGCCGTTGCCCTGGAACTCGAGCCGCGCCTCGATCGACCAGACCTCGACCTCCTCGCGTGGTGACAGCGGGAAGTTCAGCACCTGCCACTTGTACCAGGCCCAGCCGAGTCCGATCGCTGATACCAGTAAGGCCAGGAGGTAGAGCTGGGTCTTTTTCATGGAGGCGCGCGCTGACCGGCGCGAGGCGGCCGGGTGAAAGACCAGTATAGGGTCGCCGTCGGCAAGGGCTAGCGCGTGCTTGCAGCCTGGTCGCGGGCCAAGGCCAGTTCGGCCAGGATGGCCCGGGTATTGCGGGCCAGAGGCCCCTGGTCACCTTCCGGCAGTGCAGCCTCCACGGCTCGCAACAAGGACTCGGCCTCGGCGAAACGGGTCAGGCCGATCAGCGAGCGCGCGTGGCGCAAGGGTGCCATCTGCGCGTGCAAGGCGTCGGGCCGGCTGGCCCCGGCGCTCTCGCGCATCAAGCGTGCGCTGAATGCTTCTGCCTCGCTCCAACGCTCCTGCCGCTGCAGCGAGCCCGAGTACTGGAAGAGCACCCGCAAACGCTCATTGTCGCCTACCGGCATCAGCCGTTCGGCCAGCGCCCAGGCGGCCAGGAACTCGCGGTCGGCCGCAGCGTAATCGCCACGGTCGCGCAGCACCGAGGCGTACTCCGAGCGCACCTCGATGGTTTGGCGATGCTCGGGACCGAAGCGGTCCTCCGTGCCCTGCAGCGCCAGCCGCATCAGCCGCTCGGCATCGTCGAAGCGGGCGGGCTCGGACTTGGCCAGGGTGGTGTAGAGCACGGCGAGGTTGCGCGCGCTCTTCAAGGTGTCGGGATGACTGGACCCCAGCCTTTCGATACGACGCGCGTGCGCCGAAGCCATCAGGACCTCGGCCTCGGCAAGCCTGCCACTGGCGAAGAGCAGGTGGCCCAGGTTCGCCTCCAGCGTGGCGACTTCGGGTCGAGCGCGATCCAGGCCTCCCACCGCCCGGCCCAGCGCATCCCGGTAGACCTGTTCGGCCTCGGCGCTCTGCCCGGCCGCTTCCAGCGCCCAGGCGAGATTGTTGGCTGCGGTCAGCGTTTGCCAGTGGCCGCTGCCCAGCAGTCGCTCACGCTCTGCCAGCGCGGGACGCAGCAGCGCCAGGGCTTCGTCGTTGGCACCTGCCCCCTGATGCGCCAGGGCGACATGGACCAGCGCGAGCTGGGTGTCGGGATCGCTCTCGCCCAGGCTGGTTCGCGCCATGGCGTGTGCCGATTCCGCAGCCGCCAGCGCGGCCTCAAGATCACCCGACTCGCTCTCGAGCACCGACAACAGCGAGCGAGCCCAGACTTCGAGCCGGGTGGACCAGCCCGGCAGGCAACCGGGGCACTCCTGACCGCGCACGGAGGCCAGGGCGGCGAGACCGCTGGTGTAGGCATCGCGTGCGTTCTCGTACTCGCCGAGCGCAGAGAGCGCGGCTGCCAGATGCAGGCGGGCACTGACCCGAGCCGGGTTGACGGACCTGTCGCCCGCGGCAAGGAGCAGTTCGTCCAGACGCTGCCTCGCCTCGCGCACCCGGCCGCTGTCGAGCAAGGCGCGCGCCTCGCCGACGATCGCAAGCTCGAACTCGACACCTTGCAACTGTGCCGCTGCGAAGTCCCTCTGGGCCGCACGGTAATAGTCGATCGCGCGCGGCAGGTCGCCCAGCGCCTTGTGGGTCTCGGCCAGCGTGGTGCGCAGGCGTGCCCGCGCCGCCGGCGCCTGCGCCAGTTCGCCCTCGAGACGCTGGCCAGCATCACCGATGAAATCACCGATGGTTACCGCGCGACCCTGCGCCAGGGCCGGGTTGGCGCTGGAGAACATCGCCCGCATGTAGCCGGCCAACGCGTCGGCCTCACGCCGCTGCGCCTGCTCTTCCAGCGCGTAGCGGGTGCTGACCGCGACCGCGCCAATCAGCGACAGCACCACCGCCAGCGCCGCGCCGACCAGCACCTTGTTGCGGCGGGCGAAGCGGCGGATCTGGCTGAGCACGCTGGGAGGACGGGCCAGGATGGCCTCGTCGGCGAGGTAGCGGCGCAAATCCTCCGCGAGTTCGGCCGCATTCTGGTATCGCGCCTCCTTGTCCTTGGCCAAGGCCTTGCCGACGATGGTCTCGACATCGCCCGCAAGCCTGCGATCGTGGCGCGACAGCGGCACCGGCGTGCCATGGCAGATCTGCTCGAGCGCCTGCTGCAGGTTCTGGCCGCTGACCTCGTAGGGCATTTCGCCGGCCAGCATGCGGTAACCGATCATGCCGAGCGCATAGACATCGCTGCGGATGTCGATGCCCACGGTATCGCCGATGGCCTGCTCCGGACTCATGTAGGCGATGGTGCCGATCAGCATGCCGGCGCTGGTCAGGCCACCCGCGCCGCGATCCTCGCCGCTCAACCGGGCGACGCCGAAATCGAGGACCTTCGGCTGGCCATCGGCCTGCACCAGGATGTTGCCCGGCTTGAGGTCGCGGTGGATCACACCGCGAATGTGGGCGTGCTCGACCGCATCGCAGATGCGCATCAGCAGCTCGAGGCGCTCGCGGGTATCGAGGCCACCGGAAAAAGCCAGCAGGGGCTCGCCCTCGACGTACTCCATGACGATGTAGGGCACGTTGCCGAGCAGCGGGCCGGTGCGTCCGCTGGCATGGATCTGTGCGATGCCCGGATGCTTCAGACGCGCCAGGATCTCGGCCTCCTGGTGGAAACGCGCCAGCAGGTCGGCCTGGTGCAGGCCCGCGTGCAGGGTCTTGATCGCGACCAGTCGCTTCGGGTGCTGCTGTTGCGCCAGGTACACCACGCCCATGCCACCGGCGCCGATCAGGCGCAGGATGCGATAGCCATCGACGATCTCGCCGACCCAGCTCGCCGGTCCGGCGGCTTCGCTTCCGCCAACGGCGCGCGCGACCCGGTCCGGCAGCGTGGCGGCGACGACCGCCGTCACCCCCAGGCTGCCCGGATCCTGCGGGTCCTGCGCCATGCTCATTCGAATCCGTCGGCGAACAAGGACACCTCGCGCGCTGGCGCGCCGATGAACAGGATGCGGCCAGGCTCGCGCCTGAGATCACCGGGACCATTGTCGATGACGGTCAGGAACCAGGTGTTGCCGACACGGGTGGCGGCCGCGGGCCCCGGACTGAACCAGTCCAGTGTCAGCACATTGCCGGCACTGGTGGGACCGAAGCGGCGAAAGCGCCAGTCCGGCCCGAAACTCTCGTTGTGGAAGATGAGCTCGGCCTGCAGCACCGGGCAATCGACGAACTCGAAGCGGAGCAATCCGGCGTCGACGCGGTAGCCGGGATCGGTCGGCAACTGTTCGGGATCGATGGCCGCCACATCGTGGACCTGCTGGCAGTCGCCACCGCCTTCGGCGAGGAAGAGCTCGGTGTTGCTGAGCGTACCCTGCTTGGCCGTGCCCTCGATCGGCAACAGGGCGAGCGGAATCTCGAAGCTGGCGACATCGGCCTGCAGGCGATCGGCGATGCCGTCATTGTTGCCGTCACCGGCGTTCGGCGCGAGGTCCTCGGTCGCATCCGGCGGCCCGTCGATATCGCCGTCCGGCACCCGGGTGAGGCTCCAGACGCCCTCGTCAGTGCCCGCATGCAATGTCGGCGCTCCGGCCAAGGGCTGCGAGAGTGCGAGTGCGCCCGCGGAATCCACCGGAAGATCGATCGAGATCGAGTTCCACGACGCGCCGCCATCGTTGCTCAGGTAGACGCCACCAGGCGACAGTTCGTTGCCGGAGACGCCGGCAAAGACGCGGCTGGGCAGCAGCGGATCGACTCGCAGCGAACGCACCTGTTGCCCCGCCAGTCCGTCCTCTGCCGGGCTCCAGTTGGCGCCGCCATCACTCGTCTTGTAGAGGCGGCCGGGCGCGTCCTCGACGCTGGGATCGACCAGCGCGACGTAGAGGACGCCGGGCTGCCCAGGTGGGCTCGCCATCGCCAGCACATCGAGCGGTCCGCCGACCCCGCCCATCGTCGGCAAGCCAACGTTGACCGGGCCCCAGGTCTGGCCACCATCTCCGCTGCGCCAGACCCCTCCGGTGATGGCCGGCAGCGGGTCACCACAATCCGGGCAGTAGCCCTCGATGCGGGTGCCGGCATACAGGATCAGCGGATTTCCGGGATCGATGAGCAGCGCCACCGGCGTCGCGAAATGTGGGCGCGGCGAGCAGGCGCCCGGCGGCAGGCCATCGCGCGGCGTCCAGGTGCTCGCCGCGTCGGTGCTGCGCCAGATCCGGGCCACATCGAGCACCGGTGTCGGTCCGACGCAACGCACGAGGCCGCGTGCCGCGAAATAGAGCCGTTGCGACAGCCCGCCGACCGCACTGCTGCCATCGACCGCGATCGCGCGCACCGCTCCGAGCGCGGCCGGTCCGAGGTTGGGCGCGGGCACCAGCGTATCGACCGGCGCCCAGTTGATGCCGCCGTCGAGGCTGCGAAAGATGCCGCCACGGTAGGATGTCGATGGCAGGCCGAGCGGCGCGAAATCGGCCCCGCCGGCATACACCACCGTACTGGACGGCATCGCCACGGTCGCCGGATCGAAGGCGAGCGCATTGACGCTATCGAGCAGCAAGCCCTGGTTGAAACGGGTCCAGTTCTGTCCGTTGTCGTCTGACTGGTACAAGGCCGGCGAGGTGGCTTCGCTGCGCAGGTTGAGCAGTCCCGCGTACAGGCGTTGCGGCCGACTGGGATGACTGGCCAGCGCGCCGATCCGCGTGCCGCGCAGGCCGGTGCTGACCGGCAGCCAGGCGAGCCCGGCATTGCCGGTGCCATAGATCTCGCCGGACAGCGAAAAGGCCAGCCAGCGGTTGGCATTGGCCGGGTCGATGAGCACCGGACCAATCGAGGCCGGGTCGCTGCCGGCCACGCTGAGGCCGACGTTGCGGGTCTGGAAGTTCACGCCGTTGTCGAGCGTCAGCAGCACACCGAGCGAGGTGCCGAAGACCACGCGTCCAGCCGTGCCGGGATCGGCCGCGAGACTCTGCAGGCGCTGGCTGGCCGACACCGGCAATGCCGGCAGCACCGCAAAGTTCAGGCCGCCGTTGAGCGAGCGGTAGTTGCCGAAGGCTGCGGCCAGGAAGACCGTAGCGCTCGTGTTCGGGTTGAAGGCGAGCAATTCCAGCGGCTCGCGAACCGGGCCGCCCTGGTCCCAGGGACCGGTGATGGGCGTGAAGCTCACACCGCCATCGAGACTCCGGTACAGGCTGGCCGGGAAGTCGCCCGTATTGCGGTCGACCGCCCAGGCGAGCACGCGATCGGCATCTGCCGGATCGACGGCGATGCGGTCGAGCCGCGAAGGCAGGCTGCCGCCGCCGACCGCCGACCAGCTCTGGCCACCATCCAGGGAGCGGTACAGGCCATCGGCAGCCGTGGCCAGGTACAGCCGTGCCGGCGCCGATGGCGCGTAGGCGATATCGACGCTGCGGAAACTCGAGGAGCTTACCGGCAGGCCGCCGTCGCGGCGTTGCCAGTTGCGCCCGCTGTCGGTGGTGAAGAACACGCCACGGGCACCGGCCAGTGCCAGGTGTCCGCGCTGGACCGGGTGGGCCGCGAGGACGATC
>JANJUH010000099.1 GCA_024710675.1 Lysobacterales bacterium | reverse complement strand
TCGACATCGGCACCAGCAAGGTGGTGGCGATGGTCGGCGAGCACGCGCCCGGCGAGCCGGTCGAGCTGATCGGCCTCGGCTCGCACGCCTCGCGCGGGATCAAGCGTGGGGTGGTCGTCGACATCGAGTCGACCGTGCAATCGATCCAGCGCGCGATCGAGGAAGCCGAGCAGATGAGCGGCTGCGAGATCCGCTCGGTCTACGCCGGCGTCAGCGGCAGCCACGTCAAGAGCCTGAACTCGCACGGCATCGTCGCGATCCGCGACAAGGAAGTCACCGACTTCGATGTCGATCGCGTCATCGACGCCGCGCGTGCGATGCCGATCCCGGCCGACCAGCGCATCCTGCATGTGCTGCCGCAGGAATACGTGATCGACGAGCAGGACGGCATCCGCTACCCGATCGGCATGAGCGGCGTGCGCCTCGAGGCGCGCGTGCACCTGGTCACCGCGGCCGCCAGTGCGGCGCAGAACATCACCAAGTGCATTGCCCGCTGCGGCTTGGCCGTCGACGATTTGATCCTGCAGCCGCTGGCGGCCTCGAGCGCGGTGCTGACCGATGACGAGCGCGAACTCGGCGTGGCGCTGATCGACATCGGCGCCGGCACCACCGACATCGTGGTCTTCGCGCAAGGCGCGATCCGCCATACCGCGGTGCTGCCGATCGCCGGCGACCAGGTCACCAATGACATCGCCGTGGCGCTGCGCACGCCGACGCAGCACGCCGAGGAGATCAAGCTCAAGTACGCCTGCGCGCTGGCACAGCTCGCCACCGCCGAGGAGAGCATCCAGGTGCCCTCGGTGGGCGAGCGTGCGCCGCGCCGGCTGGCCCGGCAGACCCTGGCCGAGGTGGTGCAGCCACGCTACGAGGAGTTGTTCTCCCTGGCCCAGGCGGAACTGCGCCGCAGCGGCTTCGAGGACCTGATCGCCGCCGGCATCGTGCTGACCGGTGGTGCGGCGCGGATGGAAGGCGCGGTCGAACTGGCCGAGGAGATCTTCCACATGCCGGTGCGCCTGGGCGTGCCCCAGCACGTCACCGGGCTGACCGAGATCGTCGGCAATCCGATGTACGCCGCCAGCGTGGGCTTGCTGATCCACGGCGCACGGATGGACCGCCCACGCGCACCGTCACGACCGGCGGGCATGGCCCGCAACCTGTGGGACCGGCTGCGGCAGTGGGTGGGAGGCGAGTTCTGAATCTTGCCGCGGCGCTGCCGGCTGGACCGGGAGCGGCGCGGGCGTGGGGGTAGGCAGGACGCGGCAGGCGTCCTGCATGGGGAGACCGGGAAGCGCACGGAGGCGCCGAACGGCAACGACAACCGGCTGGCATCGAACGAGGTACCGACATGTTCCAATTGATGGAGAGTGCGACTCCAAATGCGGTGATCAAGGTCATCGGCGTAGGTGGTGGCGGCGGCAACGCCGTCTCCCACATGCTCACGGGCAACATCGAAGGCGTGGAATTCGTCTGCGCCAATACCGACGCGCAGGCGCTCAAGCGCGTCGACGGCATCACCCTGCTGCAGCTCGGCAGCAACGTCACCAAGGGCCTCGGCGCCGGCGCCAATCCCGAGGTCGGCCGCCAGGCCGCGATCGAGGACCGCGAGCGCATCAGCGAGGCGCTGCGTGGCGCCGACATGGTCTTCATCACCGCCGGCATGGGTGGCGGCACCGGCACCGGCGCGGCGCCGGTGATCGCGCAGATCGCCAAGGACCTCGACATCCTGACCGTCGCCGTGGTCACCAAGCCCTTCCCCTTCGAGGGCCGCCGGCGCATGCAGGTGGCACAGAAGGGCATCGAGGAGCTGACCCAGCATGTCGACTCGCTGATCACCATCCCCAACGAGAAACTGCTGACCGTGCTCGGTCGCGAGGTCTCGCTGCTGAACGCCTTCCGCGAGGCCAATGACGTGCTGCTGGGTGCCGTGCAGGGCATCGCCGAGCTGATCACCCGCCCCGGCCTGATCAACGTGGACTTCGCCGATGTGCGCACGGTGATGAGCGAGATGGGCCTGGCGATGATGGGTACCGGCAAGGCGCGCGGTGACGATCGCGCGGTCGCGGCCACCGAGGCGGCGATCGGTAACCCGCTGCTCGAGGACATCAACCTGAAGGGCGCCTGCGGCATCCTGGTCAACATCACCGCCGGCCCCAGCCTCAACATGCGCGAGTACCATGAGGTCGGCCAGACCGTGGCCGAGTTCGCCTCCGAGGACGCCAACATCAAGATCGGCACGGTGCTCGACATGGATCTCGAGGACGAGATCAGGGTCACGGTGGTGGCCACCGGCCTCGAGCGCCAGGTCGCAACGCGGCAGCAGCCGCTGGAATCGCTGCAGGTCGGCGCCGCCAGCCGCGGCAACTTCCGCGTCGTCCGCCCGCAGGTGGCCGAGGTCGAGCTGCCGGCAGCGGCGCCCGCCGCAGCCGCGCCGCGCCCGCAGCCGCGCGTGTTCCGCGGTGGCCAGGCGGCGGTGGCGGCGACGCCGGCCGTCGAGAACGAGATGGATTACCTCGACATCCCGGCCTTCCTGCGGCGCCAGGCGGACTGACGGCGCACCGTCGAAGCAATGCAGCCGGCGCGCGGCGGGGGCCCGGATGGCCCCCGCCGTCGCGATCGTCCGTGTCGGAAGTCGTCGGCTCATCCGACGCCAGCAGCAACGTTGTGGTGCCGGCGCAACACATTGTTGCGTCCATCGCCACGCGAGTCTTTGCGTGGTCAAGGTCGTGTGCTACGATCCCGGGACGTTATTGCCCGCAAGTCGTAGAGACAGGACCGAAATGATCCGCCAGCGCACGTTGAAGAACGTCATCCGGGCCACGGGCGTCGGCATCCATTCCGGCCAGAAGGTGTACATGACGCTGCGTCCCGCGGCGGTCAACACCGGCATCATCTTCCGTCGCACCGACCTGCCGCAGCCCGTGTGCCTGCCGGCACGCGCCGACAACGTCGGCGACACCAGCATGTCGACCACCCTCGGCCAGGGCGACGAGCGCGTGCAGACCGTCGAACACCTGCTCAGTGCCTTCGCCGGCCTCGGCATCGACAACGCCTACATCGACCTGTCCTCGGCCGAAGTGCCGATCATGGATGGCAGTGCCGGTCCCTTCGTGTTCCTGCTGCAATCCGCGGGGATCGAGGAGCAGAACGCGCACAAGCGCTTCATCCGCATCAAGAAGGAGCTGGTGGTCCGCGACGGCGACAAGTGGGCCCGCTTCGAGCCCTTCGACGGTTTCAAGGTCGGCTTTTCGATCGAGTTCGACCACCCCGCCTTCAGCCAGCGCAGTTGCCGCGCCGAGGTCGATTTCTCGACCACCTCCTTCGTCAAGGAAGTCAGCCGCGCGCGCACCTTCGGTTTCATGCGTGACATCGAAGCGCTGCGTGAGCGCAACCTCGTGCTCGGCGGCTCGATGGACAACGCCATCGTCCTCGACGACTACC
>JANJUH010000025.1 GCA_024710675.1 Lysobacterales bacterium | reverse complement strand
GGGCCGGCGCCGACGATGGCAACCGGATAGTCGGTGCCCCGTGCCGCTTCCACGAGGACGTGCAGGCCCTTGTAGTAGCGCAGGACGCCCACGAACAGGAAGAAGCGCCGACCGAGCCGCGACCGCCACCGGGCCACTCGGTCCGCCGATGGCTGCGGATAGTGTGTCCTGTCGAGCCCGATCGGGATGACGCTGGCCTTGTGCCGGTGGATCTGCAGGATTTCGCTGCTGGCGAGGTAGTTCGGCGATGTGGCGACGATGCGATCGACATCGCCGAGGAAGCGCTCTTCCAGGGGCCGGTACAGCCGCGCCAGATGCTTCTGGCGAATGATGTCGGAGTGATAGGTGACCAGTGTCGGGACCTTCGCGCGCGCGATGAAATGCACGAGGTCCATGAATGGCCAGGGGAAATGGTAGTGCACGATGTCGGCGCGCCGCGCCAGCCGGCTGAACGCGCCGACGACGCCGAGCGAGAATCCGGTCGATGCCAGTTCGAAGTCGAGCTTCGCCCGGTGCGCGCGATAACCGTCCATGGTGATGGTTCCCGGGCGCCGCGCCAGCGACAGCGTTTCCACCTCGACCCCGAGCCGGGAGGTACCGCGCGCGATCTCGTCGATGACGCGCTCGATGCCCCCCACCGTATCGGGGAGGGTCGTCTTGTAGAAATGCAGTACGCGCATCTTCGCTACCCGGCCCGCTACCCGTCCCGGGCCGCGCGGGCCTCGTTGATCGCGCCGGCGACAGCCAGCAGGAAAGCGTCGCGTGAGAAGCGGCGCGCCCGCGCCCCGCAGGCCGGCCGCATGGCCGCCGCCGCTTCCGGCGTCATCCGCGCCACGGCCGCCGCGATCGCATCAGCGGTGGGATCGGCTTCGAGCAGTACGCCGGTCTCGCCGTCGACGACGCTTTCGGCGAGCCCCCCTTCCCTGACGCCGATCACCGGCTTGCCGGCGGCCATGGCCTCAACGGCGGAGATGCCGAAATCCTCGTCCCGGGGAACATAAAGCACGGCAACGGCCCCGCCGACGAGTTCGGCGAGCCGCGCGTCGTCCACCCAGCCCAGGAAGCGGATGTTCGGGGCGCCCCCCGCCAACGCGCGCAGCCGTTCCAGTTCGGAGCCGCCCGAGGCGACCACCAGTTCTTGGTCGGGCATGCCGAGGAAAGCCCGCACGATCCGCTCCACCCGCTTGTTGGGCTCCAGCCTTGCGACCGAGAGATAGTAGCCCTGCTGGCCGAGGAAGCGGAAGCGCTCGAGATCGACCGGCGGATAGATCACGCGCGCATCGACACCGGGATGGCGGCGCAGCCGCTGCCGCACGTGCTCGGAATTGGTCATGACCACGTCCATGGCCGCAACCGCCTCGAGCCAGGCGCGGCGATAGCGGGCGATGGCGAGGCGCAGGGCCGGACGGGCAAGGGCCGGTACGCGGCGCAGATAGCTTTCCTCCTCCTCGAAGGCGAAGCGCGGCGGAGTGTGGCAATAATAGAGCCGCGCCCCGCTCGCCTGGCCGTGTACGGCCAGGGGCGCGTAGAGGCCACTGTAGATCACAGTGTCGTGCGCTGCGGCGACGCCCGGCCGGCGGCCGAAGGCGAGCAGCGCCCGCGGCACGCGCGGCAGCAGGCCGGCAGGGCCGTGCCCCAAAGTGCGCAGCTGCACGCCATCGAGATCGCCGGTGCCGCTGAAGTCCGGATAGACGCTGGAGACAGCGAGGCCGAAATCGGGCAGGCCGCGGGCGAGCGTGATGACCAGCCGCTCGGCGCCGCCATTGACCTGCAGATAGTCGTGCACCACCCAGTTACGGGGCGCAGCGACGGCTTCGCGCTGGCTCATGGCACCCGGTACTCGCTGTAGCACAACCGCCGGCCGGCCTCCGCGATCCGCTCGGCCAGCGGGGGATCGCCGGCGAGGCGGTGGATCGCCGCGGCGAACTCGGCCGCCGTCTCCGCCGGCAGATAGTGCTCGCCCGGGCGTGCGGCGAGGCCGCGCACGCCGTGCCGGGTCGACACCACCGGGCGTCGATACGCGAAGCCTTCCAGCGTCTTGAACTTGGTGCCGCCGCCCGCACGGACGGGAACGAGGACGACGTGCGACGCGGCGTAGAGGCCCGGCAGGTCGGCGGCCTCGGCGATGAACTCGATCTCGGCGGTTCGGCGCAGGAGTCCCGCCAGCTCCGGAGCGGCATGGCTGCCGACCACGACCAGGCGCCACGGCCGCTCCAGCCGGGCCCGCAAGATCGGGACCAGGCGCTGGGCCAGGTCGCGCGCCGCCTCCTCGTTGGGAGGATAGTCCAGCGTGCCCACGAACAGCAGGCGCAGCTCGCCCGGGCGAGGCGGCGGCGCGACATCGGCGGGCATGCGGATCCGGTTAGGCCGGCAGGCAACGTCCGCGGAGGTTCGCCTCGACAGATGCCGGCAGTCCTCCGGCGCCGCGAGGTAGAGCGTTCGGCAACGCCGCCCCAGCCCCTGCTCGACCAGCCGGTATTGTGCGGCCGAGGCGAGCATGCGGGCGGCGGCGCGATAGCGTCGCCCGCGCAGCAGCGACGCCGCCACGCTGAGGCGCGTGTGCGATTCCAGATCGTCGAGGTCGAGCTCCAACTCCACCGTCGGACAGTATCGCGACAGGAAGACACCGAGATCGCGCAGATACAGGCGGAAGACGACGATCCGACGAACCGCCGGCCAGACGAGCCCCCTGCCCGCCGCCTCGGCGAAACCTTGGGCGGGAACCTGCCAATCGAGCACGAAGCGGCGCGAGATCAAGGCCGCCGGGGGAAACAGCAGGCCAAGCAGCCGGCGATACCTCGCCGTCACCCGGGTGACCTCGCCGAGCGCGCGGACGTCTGCGGCCGGATAGTGCGGCGGCGGCGCCGGCACGGTGGACGCCGGCGCCGCCACGAGGACGTGCACGGCGTGGTCGCGGGAGAGCTCGCACAGCCAGTCCCAGGCCCGCAGCGCCCGCCCCGAGCCGCCCGGCAGCGGCAGCACCGGCGTGATCAGCACGGCGATCGGTAGTACCGCGCTCACGGCAGCAGCCGGCGCACGGCACCGGGATCGAGCCCGATGGCGGAGAGCGTGGCATGCACCGGGGTCTCGGCGAAGGCCGCGAGCGTGTCGCGCCAGTAGCGGGTCCGGCTGGTCGCCACGTCGCCCGGCAGGAAGCGGCGCGCCAGCCGGGCATAGGTCGTCCGCGCGTGGGCGACATAGTCCACCGTCAGGCGGCCGCCGTGGAACTGGCTGAAGTCGCGCCGGCGCGGGTCGACCCAGAGATGGTTCCACAGGTGCAGGCTGTAGGCTTTTTCAGGCAGCGCGACGTCGCGCAGGAACAGGCCGGCGATGCCGCGTGGCGAATGGTCGAGCGCATAGAACGCAGCCTCCGGCTCGACATCGATCAGTTCCGGGTGCTGCCGGGCGAGCCGATAGGGCAACAGCGTCGAGTGGTTGCTCCAGCTGCCGTCGAAGGCGTCGGCCATGCCGTCGAGCCAGATGCGGCAGAACGCGGCGCCGGGTGCCGAGGCGATCCAGGCATTGCACAGCGATCCCGCGTCGGGCCGGGGCGATTTCTCCTCGCCGAGCACGAACTGGCGGGACAGCCAGCTCCGCGGGAACGGCCGCACGAACAGCGTGTCGATATCGGCGTAGATGCCGCCCTCCGCCAGCAGGATGCGCAAGCGGGCGAAATCGGCAAGATGCGCGTAGCGGAACGGCGCGACCGCCGGGTCCTCGTATCGATAGTCCTGCAGCGCCGCGTCGGGCTCGAGCGCCCGCAGCACGAGGCGTGGCTTGATCCGCTCCCACCACTCCCCGTGGGGCTCGTGCCGGAAATGGAAGTGCACGGCGTCGGGCCGGTTCACCTCCAGGCACGAGGCCAGGCACAGATAGTACATGAGATGGAACGGCTCGGTCTGCTCACGCAGGCCGAAGACGAAATGGAACACGTTGGGGATCGAGGGCCGGTCGCTCATGCCAGGGCCCGCAGCAGCGCCGCGGTGGTGGCCGCCGCCGAAAAGCGCTCGCGCATGCCTGCGGCCTGGCGGCGGGCCCGCTCCGCCACCGCGGCGCGGTCGTCGAAGGCCTGCCTCAGCTTGCGTGCCGCGTC
>JANJUH010000024.1 GCA_024710675.1 Lysobacterales bacterium | reverse complement strand
TTCGCCGCGGCGAACGCGCTTGGATACCGGTACGGATTCGCCCGTCAGCAGCGATTCGTCGACCGAGGCAGCCTCGACACGCATCACCCAGCCATCGGCGGCGATACGCTCGCCTTCACCCACGAGCAGGATATCCCCCGGGACCAGTTCGCGGGCGGCAATGCGGCACATCCGGCCATCGCGCATGACCCGGGCGGTGGGGGCCGCGAGCTGACGCAAGGCCTCCAGCGCCTTTTCGCTGCGGCTTTCCTGGGCCACCACCAGGCCCACGCTCAAGACGGCGAAGGCGGCGAGCAACAGGGCTTCGGCCGGGTCGCCGACCACCAGGTAGAGCAGTGCAGCGGCGACCAGCAAGAGGAACATCGGTTCGCGCAGCACGTCCAGCACGATGCGAAGCCCGTGGCGTCGCGGCGCTCGCGGCAGTTCGTTGGGGCCGAACCGGCGCAGGCGGGCGGTCGCTTCCTCTGGCGAGAGGCCAGCGGCGGCCGTGGCCGGCTCGAGGGGTGTGTCCTTGCTCACGAGCTGCTGCTGGCCATCACGTCGGCCCCCCTCGGCCGGAAATCTCGACACGGTCGCGGCCCCCGTTTTTCGCGCGGTAAAGGGCCTCGTCCGCTGCCTTGAGCAGGGTGTCCCATTCGGCCCGGCGGGCAGCCGCTCGCACGGCGACGCCGATGCTGGCCGTGACCGCAACACTGAGCTCGCCGGCTGCAACGGGTTCCTTCCGGACCGCGTCGCGCAGGCGTTCGGCGACCGCCGCTGCAGAGGACTCGTCGTCGATGCGGCCAAAGGCCAGGAACTCCTCGCCTCCCCATCGGGCGAGGTGCCAGCCGGACGGCAGGGCGGCCTGCAGGCGCGTTGCGACGGCGCGCAGCACCACGTCTCCCACATCGTGGCCGTGCCGATCGTTGATCTGCTTGAAATGGTCGACGTCGAGCACCAGCGTGGCGACCGGATGGCTGTCCTCGCGTTCGAGCGCGCCTAGCAAGGGGAGCGCGCCATGGCGGTTGCTCAGGCCGGTCAGCGCGTCGGTGCTGGCGGCCGTCCGCAATTGTTCGGCGCGCTCGGCCAGCAGGTGGTTGACCTGGCGCACGGCCCGCATGCGCGAGCGCAGCGAGAGGATCGAGAGCACCAGGGCCAGTGCGGCGATGCTGATGCCGATGGTCCAGAGTCGCTGGCGTTCGGCTCGTAGCGCCGACAAGTCGCGATCGCGTTCCAGCAGCGTCAGGTCGGCTTCCAGCGCCCGCCGCTCCATGTTGGCCTCGAGGTCGGCAATGCGCCGGCTGGCGAGGCTGGTGGCGAGTGACGCGTTGAGTTCCGAATAGGCCGACATGGCGAGGAAGGCGCCATGGGCATTTCCCGCGCCGAACAGTACTGCGGACTGGATCTCCAGCACGTCGCGTTCGATCAATCGATCACCACTCTCGCGTGCCATCGTCAGCAACTCGGCGGCTTCCGGTACCGCCTCGGGCCAGCGCTCCATCTGCTTCAGCAGGCGCAGTCTGGCCAGGCGCCGGCTCAGCACCGAGCGGGCACCATCGAACTCGCGCCCGATGTCGATGGCGCGCTCGACCCAGCGCAAGCCTTCTTCCGGGCGACCGCGGAGTCCGAGCAGGGTCGCGCGCCGCAAGTAGCCGTCGACGGCCACCTTCTCGCCACCGATGGCCATCGCCAGGCGGATCGAGTTCTCGTTGATTTCCTCGGCGGTGTCGAGTTCGCCCCGGCGCATGTGCAGGCCGGAGAGATCGCGCAGCAGTTCGGCGCGCTCGAGGGTTTCGCTCTCAGGCAAGGCCTCCAGGGCCTGGCGGAAGAACTCCAGGGCCGGTTCGTCGTCGTCGAGCGCACTGTAGATGCGGGCGATCCAGCCCAGTGTCCGCGCGGCGTCGCGCTCGAGACCCAGTTCGCGAGCGAGCCCGAGCGCGCGCGTGTGATGGTCGAGCGCCTGGTAGAGATCACCCGCACGGCGGCGCTGCACCGCCACCGCGTTGAGGGATTCGACCATGCCGACGCGATCGCCGATGCGCTGGCGGATCTCGAGGGCTTCCTCATGCAGGCGCATCGCGCCCTGGCCATCGCCCATCCGGCGCAGGCGCACCGCGCGCAGGTGGCGCTCCCGTGCAAGCCAGTAGGGCAGCCCACGCCCGCCGGCCAATGTGGCCATCTCGTCCAGCACCAGCTCCGAGGTCCGGAAGTCGACCCGGTCGATCTGCGCGGTGGCGAGCTGATCCAGACTCAGAAGCAGCAGTTCGGCCTGCTCCAGCGTGCGAGCCAGGGCCACCGCCTCCTCCAACATCGCGATCGCCGTCTCGCCCTCGCGCAACATCAGGTTCGCATAGGCCGCCAGCAGCATGGCGTGCAGCTTTTCCTCGCTGTCCCGGCTATCCGCGACCAGGCGCAAGGCCTCGGTCAGCGCCGCTTCGGGGGCGCTTCCGAGATCTTCCGCTGCCTTTGCGACCGCGGCGGGGGCTTGTGGCGCGAACGATCCAGCAGGACGCGAGGCCTCGACCCCAGTCGCCAGCAACAAGCCGGCCAGCACGAACGGCAGCAGCAGTTCCAGCAGAAACCGGGGACGCGCTGAGGTCGGACATTGGGCCATGGATTCGATTCTGCGGGATGAGAGCGACATCGGTAAGCGCGCATGATCGTGATCCGCGAGAAATCCCATGGTCACTGGCGAGCGATCGGAAAGGTTATCCCCATGGCTTGTGGCCTTGCCGCCGGAGGGTGGATCATCAAGACATGCCGACGTCGCCTTCCTTTTCGAGAAAGCTCGTCTCCATCGTGTACTGCGCACTCGCAACCCTGGTCGCAGCCGCATCGGCTGGCGCCCAGCCGGTCTACGTCGATCTATCCAGCAGTTCCGGATTCCAGCCGCCCTTTCTCGCCAACATTCCCGCCGGCGGCATCGCCGTGGCCGATTTCGATCGCGACGGCGATCCCGACATCTTTGTCACCGGCTACTTCCTGGGCAATCGCCTGTACTGGAACCAGGGCGACGGCAGCTTCCTGACCCGTCCCGAGGTCGATGCCACGCTGACCGGCAGCCAGTGCAGCGTCGCTGCGACCGCCGATATCGACAACGATGGCTGGCCGGACCTGTATTACGGGTGTCGCGACAGTTCCAATCGCCTGCTGCGCAATCTGCACGGCGAGGGATTCGCCGACATCACGGTGGCGGCCATCGACCACGCGCCGACGTCCGCCAACTCGGCGCGTACCGATGCCGTGGCCTTCGCCGACATCGACGGCAACGGCCTGCTCGACCTGTACATCGGTGTCTACCCGGCGAGTTCGAGTCCCGATCTCGACGATCCGGACAACCTCGACCGCATCGTCCTCAACGAGGGCGCGATGCAGTGGCGTGCGGTCACGCCGAACGGCTCGCCGGTTTTGCGCGAGAAGCTGGCGCGCACAGCGCTCGCGGCCGTGTTCTCGGACCTGGACCGCGATGGCAGGCCCGACCTCTACGTGGTGAACGACAAGCAGCAGGGCAACACCGTGTGGCGCAACCAGGGGCCGGGTTGCGGGGGCTGGTGCTTCGAGGACGTGGCCGCCGCCGCGGGAGCGGCCCAGGCACCTTTCGGCATGGGGATCGCCGTTGGCGATGTCGATCGCGATGGCGACTGGGACTTGTACTTCTCCAGCATCGACGAGCAATTCCTGCTGCTCGGCAACGGCCTGTCGCCGCTGGCCTTCAACGCCCAGCCTGCTTCGCCACTCAATCACCTCGGCGTGGGTTGGGGGACGATCTTCCTCGACGTCGACAATGACGGCCTGGAGGATGCCTTCCTGGCCGTCGGTGCCGGCGGCTTCTCGACCACGCCCAATGCCGACCAGCTCTTCCGCAACCTCGGGGCTGGGGCTTTCGAGGTCGTGGGCAGCGCCAGTGGCCTGGGCTCCACGCTGCCGACACAGGCGGCCGCCCGCCTCGATTACGACGGCGACGGCAGGCTTGACCTGGTGCTCGGGCACTGGAACGAGGGCTACCGGCTGTATCGCAACGTCGGCAATGCCGGAAACTGGCTGGGCATCGAACTCGAAGGCGGCGGCAGCGTCAACCGTGATGGCATCGGTGCCGTCGTCGAGCTCGATCTCGATGGTGGTGTCCGCCAGATCCGCGAGCTGCGCGCCGGCGAATCGCGCGGTTCCAGCCACGATCCGCGGCTGCACTTC
>JANJUH010000488.1 GCA_024710675.1 Lysobacterales bacterium | reverse complement strand
AAGAGCGTCCGGATGAATCCGGACCCACAGGATGAATCCGGACCCACGCTGCCGCCTGCCGGAACCGCAAGGCCCAGGCGTGCCTCTCAGAGTTGCTTGTCGAGCGGCAGCAGTCGGAACAGCCAGGCCTGCAGGCGACGGCCGAGGCTCGCCTCCGGCTCGCGGTGCAGTACCACGGGCCGGCCATCGACCACATCGTCCCAGACCAGTTCGCGGCCTTCGAGACGCACCTGCCAGCTCAGCTCGCGTGATCGCGCCTGCTCATAGTGGCTGCGCAGGGCGGCGGCGAAAACGGGGTCTTCGATGACCACGCCGCTCTCGGTGTTGAGCCGCGCCGAGCGCGGATCGAGGTTGAAGGAGCCGACGAAGCTGGTGCGGCCATCGATGACCATGGCCTTGGTGTGCAGGCTGGCGCGCGAGGAGCCCAGCGAAGACTCGACCGGCTGGCCGGGGATCGGCTTCAGCTCGTAGAGGACCACGCCACCACCGAGCAGCTTGCGGCGCCAGCGGCTGTAGCCGCCGTGCACTGCGGCGACATCGTTGGCTGCCAGCGAGTTGGTCAGGACCTCGACCTCGACGCCGCGCTGCTCCAGCGCCACCAGGCCCTCGGCGCCGCCGCGCATCGGCACGAAGTAAGGCGAGACCACGATCGCCTCGCTGCGGGCATCCGCCAGCAGTTTGCGCACGGCCTCGAGCATCAGCAGCGGGCGATCGCGCTTGCGGGTGGTCTTGGTCGGGTCGTCGGCAAGCACGGTCACGTCGCTGCCCTGGCGCATGCGCGCCAGGTGCAGGCCGAGCGTGCCGCGCCTTCGCAACTGGCCGAGGTGGCGCGCATAAGGGGTGCCGGCGGCACTCGCGCGATGGGCCGCGAAGGCAGCAAGCGCTTCGGCCACCGCTGCCTCGGAATCCGTCACCTGCGCGAAAGCCGTCAGCGGGATGGCCGACTCGCTGTTCCAGTAGGCATCGAACTGGCGACTGGCAGTGCTGACCGCATGGCCCGCCAGCAGCACGCCGAGGTCCGAGAAATTGAAGGTCTCGTGGGCGCCGAAGTATTCGTCGCCGATGTTGCGGCCACCGACGATGGCCAGCCGCCCGTCGGCGATCCACAGTTTGTTGTGCATGCGCCGGTTGTAGCGCTTGTCGGAAGCCAGCTCGAGCGCCTTGCCGAGCAGCGAGCCGCGCGAGCGGAAGGGGTTGTAGACGCGGATCTCGAGATTGGGGTGGGCATCGACATTGGCCAGCGGCGTCTCCAGGCCCTGCACGTACAGATCGTCGACGAGCACGCGCACGCGCACGCCGCGCTCGGCCGCAGCCAGCAACTCGCCGGCGATGAGCCGCCCGGTGAGATCGTCGTGCCACATGTAGTACTGCACATCGAGACTGCGCCCGGCGAGCTGAGCGGTGCGCATGCGCAGCACGAAGGCGTCCTCGGCGCCCTCGACCAGCCGATAGGCCGATTCATTCGGCGCCAGCACCAGGCCGCCGACATCACGGTCGAGGCGGGTGTCCTCGCCGGGCGGCAGCGCCTGCGCCGGCTCGCCACGGGGCAGCGGCGTCAGCGCACAAGCGGACAGCAGTAGCGCGGCGGCGAGCAGGAGCAAGCGGACGGCGAATCGGCTCATCGACGAAAAAGCCTCGGATTGCGCTCGACAAAGCGCGCGATCAGGTCACGAATCAGGGAGCGCTCGCCGTGACGCAGGTAGCGCCAGCCATACAGGCTGACGATCAGCGCCCCGAGCGCATCGACGATCAGGTCCCACATGGTGTCGGTCAGGCCCGAGGGATCGCCGAGCATCGGCTTTTGCATGTTGGTGCCGGCCAGCTCGTCCATTGCGAATTCGAACACTTCCCAGAGCGCGCCCATCGCCAGCGCGAAAAAGAACGCGAAGGCCGCGAGGAAACCCGGCTTCAGGCGCAAATCGACGCGCGGGTCCTCGTTGAGCACGTAGATCAACATGAAGCCGAGCATCCCGAGGAGCAGGCCGGAGCTCATGTGCAGGGCGATGTCCCACCACCAGTAGCGGTGGTAGAAGTCGCGGAACTCGCCGAGGAACAGGGCGGCGAACACGAACAGCACGACCAGCGTCTGGAACGCCGGCGGGATGTGCACCCGGAAGCGCGCCGAAACCAGGATCGGCGCCATCGTCAGCGTCATCACGGCGAGCAGCATCAGTGCACGCAGGCCATCGCCTCGCCAGAGCAGCACCATGAGTTCGACGCCCATCACCGCCAGCAGCACCAGCGTGATCAGGCGCTGGGCGCGGTCGCTGGCGTCTTCGGGGTGGGGCGAGGAATTCATGCCGCTATGTTAAGGCGCCGGGTCGGGGTGTGAGCGCGCTTGTGTTGCACCGACATACCCGAAAGGTGGCGCCCGGGGACGGGCACCCTCAGCCGCACGGACCCTGGAGGGCGCCGCTCCGGCGGCGCCCTCTTTCAGCTCACACCAGGGTCCACAAAGGCCGGTCTTCCGGTGCCGACAGGTGCGGCAGCGCATTCAACGCCGCCATCCGCGTACCCGAGTCGCCGACGCGGTAGCTGCACAAACCGGTGTTCAGCAGGCCCAGGTTGAGTTCGATCGCGCTCTCGTTGGGCAGCCCGAGCACCGCCTGCGCAACCTGGCTCATCACGCCGCCGGAACTGACGACCAGCACCGGCCGCACGCGGGCACTCACGGCGAAGCGCTCGAGCGCCGCGCGCGCGCGGCCCTGGAAGGAAGCCCACGATTCCGGCGCATCGACGAGCTCGCCGGCCGCCCAGGCCGTCAGCGTGGTGCGCAGCAGCGTGATCCAGCGGCGCTTGTCGGTCGGCAGTTCACGCGCCGAGGCGATCGCCGGGTGGCGGGGTTCGGTCCGGGCAAAGGCCTGGACCAGGTCGGTGAAGCGGTACTCGTCGAGTTCTGGCGTCTCTTCGACCTCCGGCAACGGCCGCCCGGCCGCGGCGTAGACGGCACGCACCGCATCGAGGGTTTCGCGTTGCCGCCGCAGCCGTCCCACGGCGAGGTGGCCGAAGTCGTTGCCATGCGCCAGCAACCAGCGCCCGAGGCGCTCGGCCTGCTGCCAGCCCAGCGGCGACAGCGCATCGTAGGTCTCGGCGGTAGGCCCGCCCTGGCCGTGGCGGACGAAGAGCAGTTCGGGCATGGCGGGGACCGGAGGGCAATGGAGCGGCGAAGTAGGCTGCGTCGAGGCCCGAGGGGTCAAGTCGGGTCGGATGCCGGTACGCGCGGCGCTGATGGGGGTTGGCGGGGAAGAGCATTTGGTCCGCAAAGGACGCAAAAAACGCAAAGAGAAGCAAAAGAAAAAAGATAAGTAACAGCGGAACAAACAGTCGATCGCTCTCTGCTCTTTTCCGATCGCTTTCCTTAGCGTCCTTTGCGTCCTTTGCGGACAAAAAGCTCTTGGCCCCCTCTCCCGAGCCCCACCCCGCAGCCTCCGCCGGCTCCGCTTAACCCCCGCTTTCACACAAGGATTACAATCCGCGCCCCGCTTCGCTCCCCGGCCCCTTTCCATGCAGAAGACCCTCCTCGCCGCGCTCGTGCTTGCCGCGCTTGCCGGCTGTTCCGACCAGAAGGCTGACACCACGATGGCTCCCAAGGATTCCGCGCCCGCGGCCGCCGCTGCGCCGGCGACTGCCGCCAATCCCTTCTTCGCCCCGAGCACGCTGCCGCTGCTGGCGCCGCCTTTCGACCAGATCCGCGACGAGCACTACCTGCCTGCCTTCGAGGAGGGCATGAAGCAGCATCGAGCCGAGATCGACGCGATCGCCGCGCAGGCCGAGCCCGCGACCTTCGCCAACACCATCGAGGCCATGGAGCGCTCGGGTGCGGTGCTGTTCCGCGTCGCCAAGGTCTTCTTCAACCTGACCGAGTCGACCACCAACGAGACCATCCAGCAGGTCCAGGCCGAGGTCGCACCCAAGCTGGCCGCGCACCAGGATGCGATCCTGCTCGACGCCGCGCTGTATGCCCGCATCAAGGCCTTGCACGAGCAGCGCGAAACCCTGGGACTCGATGCCGAGGCCAAGCGCCTGATCGAGCGTTACCACCAGAACTTCGTCCGCGGTGGTGCACTGCTCGACGAGGCCGGCAAGGCGCGCTTGCGCACGCTCAACGAGGAATTGTCGACGCTGCAGACCACCTTCCAGGAAAGGCTGCTGAAGGACACCAACGAGGCGGCGCTCGTGGTCGACTCGGAAGCCGAGCTGGCCGGACTGTCGGCTGGTGACATCGCGGCCGCGGCCGAGTCGGCGAAGGAGCGTGGCCTCGAGGGCAAGTGGCTGATCGCGCTGCAGCTCCCCAGCGGCCAGCCGGCGCAGGCCAAGCTCGAGAACCGCGCGGTGCGCGAGCGCCTGCACCAGGCTTCGGTCGAACGCGGCAACCGCGGCGACGCCCAGGACAACAACCAGCTCATCGTGCAGATCGCGAAGCTGCGCGCCGAAAAGGCGGCGCTGCTCGGTTACCCCAACCACGCAGCCTACACGCTGGACGCGCAGATGGCGCAGACCCCGCAGGCGGTGATGGAGATGCTGACCGGCCTGGCACCGGCGGCGCGCGCCAATGCCGAGGCCGAGGCGGCCAAGCTGCAGGCGGTGATCGACGCCGAGGGCGGTGGCTTCAAGCTCGCGCCCTGGGACTGGGCCTACTACAGCGAGAAGGTGCGCAAGGCCGAGTACGACCTCGACGAGGACGCGGTGCGCCCCTACTTCGAGCTGGATCGTGTCCTGAAGGACGGCGTCTTCTACTCGGCCAACAGGCTCTTCGGCATCAGCGCGAAGGAACGCACGGACCTGCCGGTCTACCACCCGGATGTGCGCGTCTTCGAGATCTTCGCCCCGGATGGCTCGACGCTCGGCCTCTACTACGCCGACTACTACGCCCGCGCCAGCAAGCGCGGCGGCGCCTGGATGGACAGTTTCGTCGACCAGAGCGAGTTGCTCGGCACGCTGCCGGTGGTGCTGAATGTGCTCAACGTGCCGAAGCCGCCGGCCGGCGAGCCCACGCTGCTCTCCTTCGACGACGCCAACACGCTGTTCCACGAGTTCGGGCATGCCGTGCATGGCCTGCTCTCGAAGGTGCGCTACCCGATGCTGACCGGCACCAATGTGCCGCGCGATTTCGTCGAGTTCCCCTCGCAGTGGTACGAGAACTGGATGCTCGAGACCAGCGTGCTGAAGAACTTCGCGATGCACTACCAGACCGGCGAGCCGATCCCGGCCGAGCTGATCGAGAAGATCGAGCGCGCCGGCAAGTTCAACCAGGGCTTCGAGTCGCTCGAGTACATCGCCGCCTCGCTGCTCGACATGGAGTGGCACATGATCGGCAGCGATGCCGAGATCGGCGATGCCCAGGCCTTCGAGCGCGCCGCGCTGGCCAAGCACAAGGTTGATTACGCGCCGGTGCCGCCGCGCTATCGCAGCACCTACTTCGCCCACATCTGGCCGGGCGGTTATGGCGCCGGCTACTACAGCTACCTGTGGAGCGAGGTGCTCGATGCCGACGCCTATGCCTGGTTCGAGGAGAACGGTGGCCTGACCGCCGACAACGGCGCGCGCATCCGCGATCTGGTGCTCTCGCGCGGCGACACCAGGCCGCAGATGGACCAGTACCGTGACTTCGCCGGGCGCGATCCGGCCATCGAGCCGCTGCTGAAGCGGCGCGGGCTGGTGCAGAAAGGCGGCTGATCCCGACAGCGGGGTCCGGGGACAGGCGCCCTCCAGGTTGGGCAACCCAATGCCAGAGTTGGAGGGCGCCGCTCCGCGGCGCCGCTTCGCCTCG
>JANJUH010000480.1 GCA_024710675.1 Lysobacterales bacterium | reverse complement strand
GTCGTTCTCGGTCACGGGCCTGCCGACCGGCCTGACGATCAGCAGCGCCGGCGTGATCAGCGGCACGATCGCCTTCACGGCGGCCGCCGGCTCGCCGTACTCGGTCCAGGTCACGGCGAACGACGGGAACGGCGGCACGGTATCGGACACCTTCCAGTGGACGGTGACCGAGACCAACCGTGCGCCGGTCTTTACTGGCGAACCTTATGCCTTCAACGTCAATGCGAGGTCAGCCAACGGGACAGCCGTTGGCAGCGTGGTGGCCGCGGATCCCGATGGTGACGACATGAGCTTCGCCATCTCTGGCGGCAACACCGGCGGTGCCTTCGCAATCGATCCCATTTCGGGAGCGATTTCCGTGGCGACGCAAGCTGCGATCATCGTGCCCAACGCGCCGTTCTCACTGCAGGTAACCGTCAACGATGGGCGCGGTGGAACCGACCTCACGACCGTCACGATCACGGTGCAGAACCAGCCGCCGAGCATTCTCAACCAGGCGATGAGCGTCAACGAAGGCGCTGCGCTGGGCTCGGCCGTGGGCGCGCTGGACTTCAGCGATCCCGACGTCGGTGATCTGGTCACGGTCAGCGTCACCGGTGGCACGGGCCAGACCGTGTTTGCCGTCAGCGCCGCGGGCGAGGTGACGGTGAGCAATCCTGCAGTGCTCACGGCGGGCGCCAGCTTCACCCTGGATGTAACGGTGACGGATGCGAGCGGAGCGAATGCCAGTGCGACCGTCACCATCTCGGTGCTCGGCGACGAGCTGTTCAGCCACGGATTCGAGGGCTGAGTCCGGGCGACCACGAAAGCCCATGTCCAGGTGCCGCGTCCCGCAGGAGGGGCGCGGCCGGAGTCGCCTCTCCTGGCCGCAGTGCCGCTGCGGCCAGGTAAGCCGGGATGCCGGCGATTTCAGTGCAAAATCGCGCTCGGCGAAGGCCTTCCCCGCCGCATCAAGGCGCCGGGCGATCGAGTTGGCATGCAGAAAGGAAGAGCAGGGTGGGTGCGGCACTCAGAGCGGCACTCACCCAGTGGCGACGCAGCGATCATGGACATGCCGCGACACGCACCTCGCCAGGGAGTCATGGCCTTTGCCTTCGACTCACTCGATCCCGTACTCGGCCTTGATGCGCTCGATATGGGCAGTGGTCGTCGCGTCGAGCGGCGTCGTCTGCGCACGGCGGATGATGTTCGCCAGCACACGCTTCTCGTCCTCGTCGATCCCGTTGTCGCGCATCGCAAGGCCAAGCAGGAAGTTCAACTCGGCGATGTCGAGATTGCCGTCGTTGAGGAAAACCTTGGTCGATTCGATGGCGATCTCGATGTGACTCTTGGGCTTGATGGACATTGCCGGCGCACCTTGTTCTATGGATTGCATGGCAAGACTATCGCGAGCGGGGCTCGAATCGAAGCCATTGGTAAAGCGATCGATGGTCGCAACACCTCGGGTGCGAGGGGACGGCGATTGCGGCTTCGGGCAAGGCCAGGCATGACCCAAACCGGATATTCGCCCCTGATTCCCCACCAAACAAAAAGGCCACCCTCGCGGATGGCCTAAGTCGTTGTTCCAGTTGGCGTCCCCACGGGGATTCGAACCCCGGTTACTGCCGTGAAAGGGCGGTGTCCTAGGCCTCTAGACGATGGGGACGCTGGATCTTGGAACTCGTGGGGTGGTGGAGCCAGTCGGGATCGAACCGACGACCTCTACAATGCCATTGTAGCGCTCTCCCAGCTGAGCTATGGCCCCACAGCCGAGTTAGCCAGACTAAAAGGGGAGGGCGCGGGCTGTCAAGCGGGGGCTTGCGGTCGAGCGCGGGTGGGCAGGTTTTCGTTCACCTGTCGATGCAGGCTGAAGGCGTGCGCCGGCCTGGTCTCAGGCCGCCGCCGCGAGCAGCACGCGCAGCGGTTCGGGGCGGTGGTAGGCCCAGCCCTGGACCGCGTCGACACCCATTTCCTGCAGCAGTCGACCGGTCCGCACGTCCTCGACGCATTCGGCGACGACCTGGCGGCCGAGCACGCGGCCGATCTCGACGATCGAGCGCACGATGGCTTGCGAGAGCGGGTCGCGGTCGAGTTCGCGCACGAAACTGCCGTCGATCTTGAGGGCATCGACGTCGAGCTGTCGCAGGTAGCCGAAGGAGCAGAAACCGGTGCCGAAGTCGTCGAGCGCAAAGCGCACGCCCATCGCCTTGCACTGGGCGATGAACTGGCGGGCGTGTTCGAGGTCGCGCACGGCACTGGTCTCGGTGACCTCGAAACAGATGCGGGCGGGATCGATGCTGCTCACGCGCAGGCGTTGACGCAGGAACAGGGCGAAATCCTCGTCGGCGAGCGTGGAGGCCGAGAGGTTGATGTTGACCCGGGCGAGGCGGGCGTTGGGGTCGCTCTCCAGCCACTCCAGCGTGCGCTGGACGACATGGCGGTCGATGCGGGCGGCGAGCTGGAAACGCTCGGCGGCCGGGATGAAGCGTCCCGGAAGGACTTCCTCGTCGCCGTCGGTCAGGCGCAACAGGATCTCGAAGGTCGGCATGCCGCCGCCGGCAAAGGGCTGGATGCGCTGGCCGTGGAGCACAAAACGGTCGTGTTCGAGCGCGTCATTGATGCGCACCACCCAGCCCATCGCATTGGTACGTTCGAGCAGCGCGCGGGTGTCGCTGGTCGGTGTGATCACGCGATTGCCGCCGAGCTCCTTGGCCGTGTAGCAGGAGGTGTCGGCCAGGGCGAGCACCTCGGCCGGCGTGCTGCGGCGGGCCGGGAAGGGCACCAGACCGACGCTGGCGGTCAAGGCGAACACGTGGTCGGCGTAGGCGAAACGGAAGTCCGCGATTTGCTGGCGCAGTTCGCGCGCCTCGCGTTCGGCGCGTGAGGCATCGGCCGTCGGCCACAGCAATCCGAACTCGTCGGCGCCGAGGTGGGCGAGCAGCACATCCTCCGGGAGACCGGCACGCATCAGGCTCGCGAGCTGGCAGATCGCCTCGTCCCCGGCGGCGTGGCTGGCGGTGTCGTTGACGATCTTGAACTGGTCGAGGTCGACGTAGGCGAGGGCACCGCCGCTGGCGATGTCCGGACGCGAGGACAGCACTTCGTCGAGCCCCTCCTCGAAAGCCAGGCGATTGGGAAGGCCGGTCAGGCGATCGGTGCGGGCGCGCCTGAGGAGCTCGGCGGCGCCGGCCTGCATGCGGTAATTGGCGGCCGCAACCATCTGCGGGATCACTCCCATCAGGGTCAGCAGTGATAACAGGATGAAGCTTTCGAGCAGGTTCGCCGGGGCCTGGAAGCCGCCCACTCCCAGGCCGATCAGCGTGACCACGGTCAGCGCGAGCAGGGTGGTGGCGCCGGCAGTGAAGATCGGCTCGAAACGCAGCGCACTCCAGAGCAGGAGGGTCAGCGGCAGGAAGCCCAGCCCGATCGCGAAACCGGGGCTGGCCCGGCTGGCCTCGATGATCAGCACGCCGCAGGTGACCGTGGCGAGCGCCCAGGCAACCCGCTCTCCGAGCGCAGGGTAGGCGAGCTTGTCTTCCGTGAGCGCCCGGCGCTCGATCGCCCGCAGCGTCATCAGCAGGAAAGGGGCAACGGCGACGATGCCGAAGACATCGCCCGCCATCCACTTGCCGACGGCGATGGCGTATTCGTTGGCACTCGCCATGCCCGCCATGACCATGCCGGAAACGCCGATCAAGGCGCTGATCGCCGAGTTCACGAGTGCGCCGGCCAGCATGAGCAGCCCCGACTGTACGCGCAGCCGCACGGTCTCCGGGCCGCCGATGCGCAGCACCAGCGAGACCGCCACGACCGTGCCGATCGTGTTGCTGGCCAGCGAGAAGGGGATGAAGGGGAGCGGCGCCGGCGACACGATCAGGTGGGTCAGCAGGATCCCGGTCGGGATCACCGGCCACCAGCGGATGCCGTGGTGCAGCAGGACGGCATAGGCCACTCCGGCCGACGGCCAGATCAGCGTGACCTGCTCGGGGCTGCTGATGAACACTACCGCGAACTCGGCACCCAGCACGTACAGGGCCACGTAGGCCAGGAAGCGTGTGAGCAGCGAGCGTTCGGCGGGCATGGAGCGGTAGCCTGTCCCCGGCGGTCCAGTCGCGAAGTGTACTGCGCGGGGGCGTCCGGGCGGTGTGTCCCCTTGCTACCCGGCGAGAATCGTTCCGAAACCCACTGGTAGCCCGCGTTGGCCGCCGCAGGCGGGCTACGCGGGTGCTTGCGGCAGGCCCACGCGGGTAGCGCCTTCAGCGCAACCCACGCTACAGATCATCCCGACTTGGCGAGCAAGACCATCACTGCCCCGGTGCCGCCGTCCTCGGGCCGGGCCGAGGTGAAGCCGATCACTTCGGCGCGCTGGCGCAGCAATGCATCGGTGCTGGCCTTGAGCAGGCTGCCTTCGGGGCCTCGGCCCTTGCCGTGGATGATGCGCACGCAGCGCCGGCGGTCGCGGCGACAGGTGGCAAGGAACTCGGCCAGCAGGCGCCGCGCCTCGTGCACACGCAAGCCGTGCAGATAGAGTTCGGCATCCACACGGAACTGCCCGCGCCGCAGCATGCGCAGCAGCTTGGGCGGGTGGCCGGGCTGCAGGTGGGTCAGGACCTCGCCGCTGGCCGCGCCGGACAGGGCCTCGTCGGCGGCGAGCAACTCGTCGATCACCGCACGCTCGTCGGCCTCCGAGTGCAGCGGCAGGGGCGGGGGTGCGGGACGGGTGTCGCGCCGGGCATCGGCGGCTGCCGGCAGCGGGCGCACCGGCCCGACCGCGCTGCGGAACAGCTCGGCATCGTCGGCGACAGGGACGGCGGGAAGCGGGCGACGGCGGGTCATGGGAGATTCCGGGGCCGGGCGTCTATTATCGCGGGCCTTCCGTAGAGGTCACTGCATGCGCGTCCTGATCAGCAATGACGATGGCATCGAGGCGCCGGGCATCGCCGTGCTCGCCGCCCACCTCGCCGCGCTCGGCGAGGTGTACGTCGTCGCGCCCGATCGTGACCGCAGCGGCGCCAGCAACTCACTGACGCTGGATTCGCCGATCCGCTACGTCGAGCTGGGCGAACGCCGCTACCGGGTGGCCGGCACGCCGACCGACTGCGTGCATCTGGCGCTGGCGGGGCTGCTCGACATCGAGCCCGACATCGTGGTCTCCGGCATCAACAATTCGGCCAACCTGGGCGATGACGTCATCTATTCAGGCACCGTGGCGGCCGCGATGGAAGGACGTTTCCTCGGACTGCCGGCGATCGCCGTCTCGCTCGACACCCGCGGCCACCAGCCCCGCCATTTCGACAGCGCCGGCAAGGCCGCCGCGCGCATCCTCGAGCGCCTGTTGCAGGATCCGCTGCCGGCCGACACCATCCTCAACGTCAATGTACCGGACCGGCCTTGGGCCGAGATCGGCGGATTCGAGGTCACCCGGCTCGGCCATCGCCATCGCTCCGAGCCCTGCATCCGCGGCCACGATCCGCGTGGCCGCCCCTATTTCTGGATCGGCCCGGCCGGCCCTGAGCAGGACGCCGGCCCTGGCACCGATTTCGACGCCGTCCGCCGCGGCTTCGTGTCGATCACGCCGATCACCGTCGACCTGACGCGCTACACCGCGCTGGAAAAGGTCGCCGGATGGGTGGCGACGCTGTGATCGGGCGCGCCCGTCCTCCCGCTCCGCCGGCAGCCCTCGGCACCGGCATGACCTCGCAGCGCGCGCGCGACCGTCTGGTCGAGCGCCTGCGCGCGGCCGGCATCGCCGATAGCCGGGTGCTCGACGTGATCGGCGCGGTGCCGCGCCATCTCTTCGTCGACGAGGCCCTGGCCAGCCGCGCCTACGAGGACACCGCGTTGCCGATCGGGCTGTCGCAGACGATCTCGCAGCCCTATGTGGTTGCGCGCATGACCGAGGCGGTGCTGCGTGCCGGCGTGCCGGGCAAGGTGCTGGAGATCGGCACCGGCTCGGGTTACCAGGCGGCGGTACTCGCGCAGATCGTGCCTGAGGTCTACACCGTCGAGCGTATCGAGGAGTTGCTCAGGCAGGCGCGGCGGCGTTTCCGCCAGCTCGGTTATCGCAACATCCGCAGCAAGCACGACGATGGCAATATCGGTTGGGCGGCGCACGCGCCCTTCGATGCCATCCTCGTCACCGCCGGCCGCGAGCAACTCGATCCGGCGTTGCTGGAACAGGTGGCGGTGGGTGGCGTGATCGTCGCGCCGCTCGGGCCTTCGGGCGCGCAGAGCCTGATGCGGATCGAACGGACCCCGGATGGCTGGGCGCGCGAGAATCTCGGCGCCGTCAGCTTTGTACCCTTGCTCAGAGGTGTGACTTGAGAAGACTCGCAATCGCAGGGCTGGCGGCGCTGGGACTGGCGGCCTGCCAGCAGTCGGTGGTGGTGCGTCCGGTCGAGGGGCCGGCCTCGCGCGTCGTCGATTCGACGCGGCCGTCCGCCGGCAGCACGACGAGTGGCCGCCGTTACGAGGTGGTCTCGGGCGACACGCTCTACAAGATCGCGATGCAATATGGTCTCGATTATCGCGAGATCGCGCGCTGGAACGGCATCGAGGCACCGTACACGATTTATCCCCGCCAGCAACTCCGGCTCGATCCGCCGGGCTCGACGCCTGCGTCCGGCGATCCCGCGACGGCGGTTGTCGCAGCCCCAGCGCCTGCGCCGGCGCGACCGGCCGGGCGCGTCGAGCAGGTGGGAGGGGCCGTCGCCGCGGCGCCCACGCCAGCGTCTTCCTCCGGCGGCGCCCAGACCGCGCCAGCGGCGTCGCCCGGCTACGATCCGAACCTCGGCGTGACGCTGCCCGAGGGTGCCCAGCCGATCGGCGGCGCCGCGGTGGCTGCAGCACCGACCGGTAGTCCGGCGATTCCGTCGCCGCCGCCCGAGAGCGCCAGCCGGCCCGTCGCCGCGCCGGCCGGCGAACTCCCCGACCCGGGTCAGCTGGAGATGGCGCGGCCATCGAGCCCGGCGGCGACGGCACCCTTGAATGACGGCGTGGCACCGGCAACGGCGCCCGCGAGTGCCGCGGCATCGGCCCCGGCCAATGCGCCTGCGGCCAGCAATCCAGCGCCGACTGGCCCGGCGCCCAAGCCCAGCGCCGCCGGCTGGATCTGGCCCACCCAAGGCAAGGTCGCCGTGACCTATGCTGCCGGCGATCCGACCCGCCAGGGCATCCGCATCACCGGCACCGCCGGACAGCCGGTCCTGGCGGCGCGCGATGGCGAGGTGGTCTACAGCGGCACCGGGTTGATCGGCTACGGCGAGCTGATCATCGTCAAGCACTCGCCGGAACTGCTCTCGGCCTACGGTCACAACCGCGTACGACTGGTCAAGGAAGGGCAGAAGGTCAAGGCGGGCGAGAAGATCGCCGAAATGGGCACCACGCCCTCCAATCGCGTGCTGCTGCACTTCGAGATCCGTCGCAACGGCAAGCCCGTCGACCCGCTGCCGCTTCTGCCGGCGCGTTGAAGGGGGCTCAGGTCCGGCGGGGCACGGGGGCACGAGGGCACGAGGGCACGAAAGAGCATCCCCTGCGGACCATCGTGGTCAGTCCTTTCGATTTCGAGCGCTCCGGCTTTACCTTGCGTTCTTTGCGTCCTTTGCGGACCCATGCTTTTCCCGAGTCCCGAGTCCCGAATCCGCCAGCGAAGGAGACGACCACCGATGGACGTCTACAGCAGCGATCGCTTCGTGCTGCCCTTGCCGGATGGTCATCCGTTTCCAATGGCCAAGTACCGGCGGCTGCGCGAGCGCGTCGAGGCGGCAGCCGATGATCTCGGCATCAGCCTGTGCGAGGCGCCGCGCGCCGATGACGAGGCGGTGCTGCGCGCCCATACCCGAGGTTACATGGAGCGCGTTCGCGAGGGCACGCTGAGCGCGGCCGAGCAGCGTCGTATCGGCTTTCCATGGTCACCGGCCATGGCCGAGCGCACGCGGCGCGTCTCCGGTGCGACGATGGCGGCGCTGGAGGGCGCGATCCGCGGCTGCGGCGTCGGCGTCAACCTCGCCGGTGGAACCCACCACGCCCACGCCGATTTCGGCGCCGGCTACTGCATCTTCAACGACAGCGTCGTCGCCGCGCGCCATGTGCAGGCGCTGGGCCTGGTGCGCCGGATCCTCGTCGTCGATCTCGACGTGCACCAGGGCAATGGGACCGCCGACATCTGCCGGGACGACCCGAGCATATGGACCTTCTCGATGCACGGCGCGCGCAACTATCCGGCGGTCAAGCCCCAGAGTGATCTCGACGTGGCACTGCCCGATGGCTGCGGCGACGAGGAATACCTCGAACAGCTCGAACGCAACCTCGGTTTCGCGCAGTCGCGCTCGCGCGCCGAGGCGGTGATCTTCCTCGCTGGCGCCGATCCCTACGCGGGTGATCGGCTGGGTTACCTGAGCCTCAGCAAGGCCGGACTCGCCGCCCGCGACCAATGCGTGCTCGATCACTGCCGTCGTCATGGCCTGCCGCTGGCGATCTCGATGGCCGGCGGTTACGCGCCCGATGTCGAGGACATCGTGTCCATCCATTTCCGCACGATCGAACTGGCGGCAGCGCTGGCCCGCGATCCGGGCTGGTATCCGCCCGCCAAGCCGCTGGCGACGGCAGCCTGCGTGGCGCGGCGGATGGTCGAGGAGGGTTGAAGCTTGACGTAGGAGCGCCCTCTGGGCGCGAAAGGACCGATCCGAGTTCCCATCGCGCCCAGAGGGCGCTCCTACGGAGAGGCGTGGCGAGGGCTCGTGCAGGCGCGCGCTCTGCGCGCGAATGAACACGCGGCCAGACCCCATCGCGCCCGGAGGGCGCTCCTGCGGGTGAGGTATCGATCAAGCACGCGGAATGCTTTCCACCCCACGCCATTCAGCGCTCACGAAGTAGAATCGCGTATGACTACCGAAACCCCCCGCTTTTCCGATCTCGGTCTGCCCGAGCCCCTGCTGCGCGCGCTGACGGCCGTCGGCTACGAAACCCCGTCGGCGATCCAGGCCGCCACGATCCCGCCGCTGCTTGCCGGCCGCGACCTGGTCGGCCAGGCGCAAACCGGCACCGGCAAGACCGCGGCCTTCGCACTGCCGGCACTGTCGCGCCTCGAACTCGCCCCCGGCCTGCCGCAGGTGCTGGTGCTGACGCCGACGCGCGAGCTGGCGATCCAGGTCGCCGAGGCCTTCCAGAAGTACGCCGCGCACATCCCCGATTTTCACGTGCTGCCGATCTACGGCGGCCAGGGTTACGGCCCGCAGCTCGCGGCGCTGAGGCGCGGCGTGCACGTCATCGTCGGCACGCCGGGACGCGTCATCGATCATCTCGAGCGCGGTTCCTTGATCCTGTCGGGCCTGCGCACGCTGGTCCTCGACGAAGCCGACGAGATGCTGCGCATGGGCTTCATCGAGGACGTCGAGGCGGTGCTGGCGAAGACGCCGGCGACGCGCCAGGTGGCCTTGTTCTCGGCGACGATG
>JANJUH010000451.1 GCA_024710675.1 Lysobacterales bacterium | reverse complement strand
CGCACCGCGCCGGCTGGCCGCACGCATCAACTCGATCTCGTAGGCGGTCTTGCGCGTGCGCATGAGGTGCAGGTAGGCGAGCACGCCCTCGGGATTGTCGGGCTCGAAGCCGGGCAGCGTCGTCCCCGGCTCGCCCAGGATCACCGAATACCCGGCTGGCGGCAGGTGCTCGGCCGCGGCCTCGGCACTGCGCACCACGCGGACGTCGAAAGCCTCGGTCCAGTACCCACTGGGCGGTGCCGGCGGCGCATGCCAGTAGTCCTCGGGCTGGTGATAGACCAGCACCGGACGCTCACCGGGCGTGTAGGCGATCCACGATCCCGGATGGTGGGTCAGCGGCGCCCAGGCCAGGAAGTGCGGATTGGCCCGGTAGGGATAGGTCTGGTCGTCGAGAAAGGCGTAGATCTCGTTGCCACTGGCAATCGCCAGATGACCGCGGCCGGCGCGCTCCAGCATCACGTCGGCACGGCGCATCTGTTCGGCGACATGCGAGCGGTACAGTTCGGCGAGGGACATCGGCGGGCTCCGGGCGTGCGTCGGCTAGCCCGCGAATGTACGGCAATCACCCTGCCGCCGTGAACCCGCTCAGGATCTGAAGAACACGGCGGAGACGGTCCCGACCAATCCCGGTAGCAAGAAGTACCAGAGGGCGCTGAGCAGCGGAATGTTGGCCTTCAGCACGACCATCGCCAGTCGGCCGTTGCGCCTGGGATGGCCGAAGTGCCACGCTGCCAGCACATAGGCCGGATACAGCCAGATCGACAGCGCCGGATAGAACACCAACAACTTGTCCGCCTTCGGATCGCCGAAGGCGAACAGCGCTGCGAAGGACATGAAGGGCCAGGCCAGCAAACCCGCCGCGTGGAAAGTGATCAGCGGCCAGAACACCCGTTGGCGCAGCAGCAAGGGATCGTCTGGTCGGGGTGCTGTCGCCCTGGCCGGCATGGCCGCCCGCTTCTCCGGCCAATGGATCAGGATCAGCAGCAGGAGCAGCACACCGCCCGCGTGCACCCAGAACAGCTCCCAGGGCAACAGATCGAGCGTCCGTCCCGATTTCATCGCCGGCCGCCAGCCGAGCTCACCGGCCAGCCAGGCCAGTGCACCGGTGAAAACGGCAATGGGCACAGCCAGGGCAGTGCGTACTCCCTTGCCGCTCACCCGTACCTGGGCCCAGATGTACAGGACCACCGGCACGATGATCAGCAACAGTTGCACCAGGATGGAGACCAGGCTGCTCATGCCGGACCTGCGCTCGGGGACTGGGCCGAAGATAGCCCGGGCGCTACTCTCGCGCCCCACCCAAGCCGCCGGACGGCGAACCGACACCAGGCGATGAACCTTGCCCACATCCGCGTCGTGCTCTGCGACACCCGCCACCCCGGCAACATCGGCGCCGTCGCGCGGGCCATGAAGACCATGGGCCTGGGCGACCTGCGCCTCGTCCGGCCTGCCCGTTTCCCGCACGGCGACGCCAGCAGGATGGCCGTGGGCGCGATCGATGTGATCGACCGCGCCCGGGTCGAACTCGATCTCGCCGATGCCATCGCCGGCTGCACGCGCGTCTACGGCACCGGCTCGCGTCCGCGCAAGCTGGCGCTGCGCACCATCAGCCCGCGCGCCATGGCCGCCGACATCGCGGACGGCCAGGCTCCGGTGGCGCTGGTCTTCGGTGGCGAGGAGGCCGGGCTCGGAAACGCCGACCTCGAACTGTGCACGGCGCGGGTGGAGATCCCGGCGGACCCGGCTTTCGCCTCGCTCAACCTGGCCGCTGCCGTCCAGGTACTGTGCTACGAATGCCGCATCGCAGCCCTTGCCGGCACCCATCCCCCGCCCACGCCGCCAGCGCCGCGCGAGGCCTTCGAACACCTGATCACCGCCTTCGACGGCGCGCTGGCCGCATCCGGCTACTACGACAACAAGAATCCGCGCCTCGCCATCGACTCGCTGCGGCGCCTGCTGCAACGCGCCGCACCGAGCCGCGCCGAGTTGCAGATGCTGCGCGGCATGCTGGCACGGCTGGCGCCGCCCCGATGAGCTTCCCTATCTCCTCGGAGCACCACAACGTGTGATTTGCCGGTCTTCTCGAGAGATCGAGGGGCAAGCGGCGGAAGTGCGCCGCCGCAGGCCGGACACTCACTCACCGTCGCAGGTGATGCCGCGAATGTCCTGGCGCACGTGTTCCATCTCCAGCGGATCGAGCCGCCGCCCCGGCACCCCCACCCAGGTCTCACCCTCGCCCACCCGGCTGCCCGGCAGCAGCACCGAATGCGGCAAGACCTTCGCGCGCGCGCCGACCACGACATCACCCATCACCGTGGCTTTCTGGCCGATCGTGGCGCCGTCGCCGATGACGACGGGTGCGATCACCAGATGGCCACCGCCACCGTAATGCGCGAACAGGTGCACGCTGCCGCCGATGACCACATCATCGCCAATCGTGATCAGGCTGGGATCGGAAATGAACTCTGTGTTGATGTGGGCACGCCGGCCGATGCACATGCCCATTGCGCGCAGGAAAGCCGTGCCGAAGGGCGTCAGCGTCACATAGGGCAGGAAGGTATAGCGGGCAAGGTAGAACAGGCCATTGTGCAGCGCCCAGGGAACCGCAGCCAGCGAGTAGTAGGCCCCATCGTAGGCGCGGACCCGTGTCGGCAGCAGGCGGTTGGCCAGCGCAACGACGACCAGCAGGGCAAAGCCAGCCACGAAGAAGGCGATGCCGAAGCCCAGTCCCGCCAGCGGCCAACGCAACCATCCCTCGATGGCCAGGGCCCACGGCAGCCAGTGCCAGAGCAAGGCGAGTGCCGGCGCCAGCGCCAGCGCGATCACTGCCGCCAGGATCGCGTACAAGGCCAGCACCGCGAGCAGGTGCGCCAGGCGACCGAATCGCCGGATCCAGCGATCGACCACCGCCAGCGCGCCGCTCCAGCCCTCACGCTCGTCGGCCATGGCCTCTCCTGTTCCGGCAATGCAAGCAGACACCCGCGTTGACAGCATAGCCGAGCGCCTGCAGCCCTTCCCTGCCAGCCCTCCGGGCGGCATGCTCGCCGACCCGCCCCGTCAACCGCGAGTAGCACCTGGTGGCCAGACCCTTCCTGCAGCTCGACGTCTTCAGCGCAAGAGCGCTTAAAGGCAACCCCCTGGCAGTGGTCTTCGACGCCGACGATCTGTCTGGCGAGACCATGCAAGCCTTTGCACGCTGGACCAACCTCAGCGAGACCACCTTCGTGCTGGCGCCGACGAATCCACAGGCCAGCTACCGGGTGCGCATCTTCACCCCGGTCGCCGAACTGCCCTTCGCCGGCCATCCCAGCGTGGGCACGGCCTGGGCACTGCTCGACTCGGGCCGCCTCGAGGGCCACGACGGCCGCCTGGTGCAGGAGTGCGGCGCCGGACTGCTCGAGATCAGTGTCGACGGCGAGGGATCCGGTCGGGTCGTCGCGGTACAGGCCCCGCAGGCGCTGCGCAGTGCACTGCCGCCGGCGGCCATCGAAGCCCTGCCGCAGTCACTCGGCACCATCGCCGCCAGCGGCGAACGCCCGGTGCTGTCGGATGTTGGTGCACGCTGGATCCTGGTCGAACTGTCGACCCGAGCCGCGCTGCGCGCACTGGTGCCGAACATGGACCGCGTCGCGACGCTGAGCCGTGCCGCAAAGGCCGAGGGCATCGCCGTGTTCTGCTTCGAGCCCGGCCGCCCGGTCCCGCTCGAATTGCGCGCCTTCGCGCCAGCCACCGGCGTGCCCGAGGATCCGGTCACCGGCAGTGCCCACGCGGCCGTTGGCGACTGGCTGCACGCCCAAGGCCGGCTCGCTGCGCTCGGCCACCGCTACCAGGCCAGCCAGGGTCACGCGGTGGGTCGTGACGGCGAAGTGTCGGTCAGCGTCGACGCCCACGGCCGGATTCGCGTCGGCGGCCGTTGCTGTGCCCTGATCCGGGGAACTGTGGACTTGTGAGCCCGAAGCTTCACTCGAAACCGCTGGCCAGCAGTCCATCACTGCGGCCTGCATAAGCAGCGCCCTCCAGCGGATTATCGCCGGCCTTGAACGGGGAACCTGCGACCAGGGTGCCGTCTTTCAATGCCAACGCGCGCCCGAAGCCATCGCCGGGCTTGCCGTCGATCGACTCGATCGCCACGCTCTCCAGCCAACGGCCGCCCTCACGCGTGTAGGTGCGAACGAGTCCCGCATTGGCGCCGCTGGCACTATCCCAGGCCGAGGCACCCAGCGCGATCTCGCTGCCGGCCAGGGCCACGGCGATCCCGAGATTCTCGCCAGCTTGCGGACTGCCGGCGCGCAGGACGGCTTCCAGGCTACCGTCGCTGGCGCGATACAGGTAAGCGCCACCGGCCGCCAGCGCCGCGAAAGGCTCGCCCGGCGCACCGATGAGCCAGCGTTCCCGATCGGCCGCGACGGCAAAACCGAAGGCGGCCCCGGCAACCGGGTTGCCGGCCTGCAAGGAGTGCCGGAGCTTCCACCCGCCGGGCGCCGCCGCATAGACATAGGCGGCGCCGGCATTGGCGCGCCCCGCACCGCCAGACACCCCCGGCGCCCCGACCACCGCCAGCTCGCCCGCCAGTGCCACCGCCGCCCCGAAAAAGGCGGCGCTTGCTGGTACCGGCAAATCCAGGCGCGCCTCCTGCTGCCAGTCGCCGCCACTGCGCCTGAACACATAGGCCGCGCCCTGGTCGATGAAGGGCAGTGCCGCGCTGCGGGCGCCGACCAGCAGCAGCTCCCCGGACAGCGCCACCGAGAATCCGAACAGATCACGGGAGCGACCATCGCTGGCGACCAGCTTGCGCTCGAACAGCCACTCGCTGCCCGCGCGGCGGAACAGGTACACCGAGCCCTGATCGATCCGGCCGTCGATGATGTCCCAGTACGCGCCGATCGCCGCGAGGTCAGCGTCGATCGCGATGGACACGCCGAAGCGGTCCTCGACCTCGGCGTCGGGCGCGTCGATCGGGCCACGATACAGCCAGGCTCCGTTCTCGCGCTCGAACCAGTGCACGCGTCCGGAATCGGCGCCGACCGGGCCGTCCTCCAGGGAAGCCCCGACCATCGCCACGTCGCCATGGACGGCGAGCGCACTGCCGTAGCGATCGAGCAGGGCCCCGTCGCCATTGTCGAGTTGCTGGCGCGGCTCGAGACCGCCTCCGACTGCCGCATACCAGCGTGCCGAACCCTGCAGCCGATTCGGACCGACCTGGTCGAGGTCCGCGCCTGCGAGCAGGCCACTCTCGTCGAGCGCCAGACTGATGCCGAAGCGATCGGCGTTGCCGCCATCGGCAATGTCGAAGACCTGCGGCGCGGCGAAGCCGCCTGGCGTCCGCGGGTAGACGTAGACCCTGCCCTCGCCGCCGAGGGCACCGAGCGCGCTGACGGCAATGCGCGAGTCCGAAATCGCCAGGGCACTGCCGAAGCGATCTGCCGGCTCCCCTGCCGGATCGCCCAGAGTGGACTGTGGCAGCCAGTCGCCACCGACTCGAACCAATGCATCCACGGCGCCCGTGCCGCGCCCCGGCGCACCCAGCAGGGCAAGATCGCCCAGCACCGCCACCGCCGAGCCCAGTTCCTCGCCTTCGCTGGCGGCAATGCTCAACGCCACCGGTGTCTCGAACACGCCCTCGACCAGGCGACTGCGGTAGACCGCGCCAGCACCCGCGGCCTGGGGCGCACCGATCAGCAGATCGCCGCCGGCCAGCGCCAGTGCGGCCCCGAAACGCGCTCCGGGGATGCCAGCCGGCGCCTCGAGCACCTGCACACGTTGTGGTCCGCCGGCGAACAGACGCCAAAGCTCGACCCGGCCAGCGCCAGCCTGCGGCACGCCGATCGCCAGCCACTCGCCCTCGATGGCCAAGGCCGCCCCGAAGCGCTGGTCGCTGCCGGGGCTCTGGGCGGAAAGGGTTGCGACCTCCAGAAAGGACCCACCTTGCCGACGAAAAGCGTGCACCGTGCCGGCCTCGAGAAAACCGGCGACGCGTCGCCGCGGCGCGGCGACGAAGGCCCAATCGGCCGCCAGCACCAGCGTAGCGCCGAAATTGTCGCCGTCCTCGCCGATCGCTTGCGGAACCAGCTTCTGGCCGCGCTGCCAGTGTCCCTCGCCATCCCGATCGAACACCCACGCCGATCCCTGGGCGATGCCGGTGGGCGCGTCCGGCGCGACGATCACATCGCCAAAGGCACCCACCACGGCGAGGTCGCCGGCAAGGCCGACGGCAATGCCGAAATTGTCGCCGGAGGCGCCATCGCCGTCGCGCGGCACCGCGAGCTTGCTGTCGATCTCGGGAGTGGCCGCCACCCACGTGCTGGCCGTCGCCAGCCAAAGCAGGCCCAGCAGTCGCCATACGAAGGATCGGGTCGAGCCGGTCGCAGCCATCAGTCAGCCCATCGCAACACCAGGGCAGACGATATCTGCTCCGCCGTGAGTGCGCTGCCTGCTTCGGCTGGCGGGCTAGACTAGGGGCTGCCCCTGAGACGGAAGTCCGATGGCCATCGCCCTGTTGACGATCCTGCTGGTGCTGGTTCTGACCGCGATCGCGCCCGAACTGGCGCGGCTGCGCCAGTTCCTGTGGTTGCGCGAACTGCTCGCCTGGGTGGATGCCCGACTGGAGGCCCAGGCCTTCTGGCGCAGCGAACTTGGACTGGTGCTGGTCATCCTGCCGCTGGTCGCCGTGGTCGCGGCCATCGACCGTGTCCTCGCCGGCCTGCTGCACGGATTGCTGGATTTCGTCTTCGGCTTCGTGGTCCTGTTCCTGTGTTGGGGACCGAGGGACCTCGACGCCGACGCCAGCCACGCCGCTCGCGCCGGCACCGTTGCAGATCGCGCGGAAGCGCTGTCGGCGCTCGGGATGAATGCCGGCGACAGCGCCGTGCGCAGCACCGAACTGGTCGATGGCGTATTCCACGCCGGCCTTGCACGATGGTTCGGCCCCATGTTCTGGTTCGTCGTCTTCGGTCCGGCCGGCGCCGTGCTGTATCGGCTCGCCCAGCTACTGGCGCAATCGAGCGAACTCGAGCGCCTGCTGTCCGAAGCCCAGCGGATGGGAGCTACGCGCTTTCATGACGCACTCGCCTGGCTGCCGGCGCAACTGATGACACTGGCGCTGGCGCTGGCCTCTGACTTCGATACCGTCGGCAAGGCCTGGCGCAGCCATCACGAGGCCCACGGCCAGGGCTTCCTGCACCTCGACTTGGGTTTCCTGTCGGCCACCGCGCGGGCCTGCGTCGAGGTCGATGATGTCGAGTTCGTCGCGGACGACGGTTCTCCGATCCGCGACCCCGCCGTCGAGGAAGCGCGCCGCCTGCTCTGGCGCGTCGCCATCGTCTGGCTCGCGGTGCTCGCGATCGTCGTACTGGCCGGCTGGTCGAGCTGAACCCGCCTATTTCAGCAAGGTGGCGAAGCGCTTGCGGAACTTGGCGATCTTGGGCGCGATGACCAGGCTGCAGTAGGGCTGCTCGCCGTTGAGCTCGTAATACTGCTGGTGATAGTCCTCGGCCGGGTAGAAGGCCACCAGCGGCTCGACCTGGGTGACGATCCGGCCACGGTACTCACCGCTTTCAGCAGTGCGCGCAATGGCCGCCTCGATGGCCTGCTTCTCGGCCTCGCTCGCGTAGAAGGCGATCGAGCGGTACTGCGGGCCGACATCGTTGCCCTGGCGATCGACAGTGGTCGGATCGTGGATCGAGAAGTAGACGTCGAGCAGCGTGTCCAGCGAGACCACCGCCGGGTCGTAGTGGATTTCCACGACCTCGGCATGCCCGGTGCGTCCGCTGATGACCTGCTTGTACGTCGGGTTGGCGAGATCGCCCCCCGAGTATCCCGACACCGCTTCGCTGACGCCGCGCACTTCCTCGTAGACGGCCTCGAGGCACCAGAAGCAGCCGCCGCCAAGGACGATGCGCGCCGATCCACCGGCGCTGGATTGGGCGATCGAGGACGGTGCGGACATGGCGACGAGAACTCCGATCAGGGACAGGGTGCGCAGGAAGCTCATGGCGGGGCTCCTAAGGGTCTACGGTCATTGGGACCGGGACGGCTGACGAAGTCTTTCGCCGTGCGTGGGGAGATGTCGTGAAGCCCGCGGGCACAGGCGGGGCTGGGGGCTGGGGCTGGGGCTGGGGAAGAGCATCCGTCCTCAAAGGACGG
>JANJUH010000432.1 GCA_024710675.1 Lysobacterales bacterium | reverse complement strand
CCGTCGAACACCGGCATGTCGCCGTTGAGGTAGAGCGTGCCGTTGCGCGAGAGGCTGTCGCCGATGGTGCGCGGGTTGTCCTCGCCGGAGCGGTCCGAGCGGCCGCGGTAGAGGCCCTCGGCGGTGATCGAGAGCCGGCCGCCGTTGCCGAAGCCGAAGCCGCAGTAGGCCGAGCCCAGATAGTTCTGGCCGTCGCCGCGGCTGTACTGGCCAAAGCCGAGCACGCCCTCGCAGCCCTCGCTGCGCTTGAGCGCGATGTTGATCACGCCGGCGATCGCATCCGAGCCGTATTGCGCCGCGGCGCCGTCGCGCAGCACCTCGATGCGGTCGATCGCCAGCACCGGCAGCGTGTTGAAGTCAGTGCCGGTGTTGCCGCGGTTGCGCGCACCGAACAGGTTCACCAGCGCCGTCGAATGGCGACGCTTGCCGTTGACCAGCACCAGCGTCTGGTCCGAGCCCAGGTTTCGCAGCATCGCGCCATCGACGAGGTCGGCGCCGTCGGCGCCGGTCTGGCGGGTCGAGTAGAAGGAGGGCAGGTTCGCCTGCAAGGTCTGCGCGAGGTCGAACTGCCCGCCGCGCTCGGCCAGCTCCTGCATCGTGATGACATCGACCGGCACCGGCGAGGCGGTGTCGGACTGGCCGATGCGGCGCGAGCCGACGACGGTGACCTGGTCCAGGCGCCGGGCTTCGTCCTCTTCCACGGCCTGCGCCACGGCCGGCGCCAGCGGCGTTGCCACCGCGCCAGCCAGGGCCAATCCCCACCACAGTCCGCTGTGCCTGCCCACCGGAGCCACCTGATGCCGTCGAGTCGTGCCGCCTAGGCTACCGTGAACCGGGCGTGACGGTACTCAGGATCAGCGTTTCAGCTCCTGCTCCAGCCAACCCGTGATCGCCTTGAACACATGGGTGCGTGGCGCCTGTCCGGCAATGCCGTGCTTTCCGCCCGGGTAGGCCATCAGGTCGAACATCACGCCGCGCTGCTGGAGATCGGCCATCAGCCGGGTCGAGTGGGTGAACAGCACGTTGTCGTCGGCCATGCCGTGGATCAGGTACAGCGGGCTCTTCAGGCCGTCGAGATGGGCGAAGACCGCGGCCTCGTCGTAGGCCTTCGCGAACGGCCCCGGGTGGTCCATGTAGCGCTCGGTGTAGTGGGTGTCGTACAGGCGCCATTCGGTGACTGGGGCGACCGCGACGCCACCGGCGATGGCATCGGAGTGCTTGGCCAGCAGCATCAGGCTCATGTAGCCGCCGTAGCTCCAGCCGAACACGCCGATGCGGCCGGGATCGACAAAGGGCTGTTCGCGCAGCCAGCGGATGCCGACCATCTGGTCCTCGACTTCCGGCCCGCCCATGCGACGGTGTATGGGTGATTCGAAGGCCACGCCACGGCGTGCGCTGCCGCGGTTGTCGAGCGAATAGACGATGAAGCCGCGCTGCGCGAGCAACTGGTCGACCAGCCCCCAGCGCTCGTCCCAGCGCTTCTGCACGACCTGCACATGCGGCCCGCCATAGACGCGCACCACCACCGGGTAGCGCTTGCCCTCCTCAAAGCCCAGCGGCTTGAGCATCCGCCAGTGCAGGGTCTGGCCGTCGGCGGCCTTCAGTTCGCCCCACTGGTGGCCGCGATGGGACTCGAGATAGGGATGGTAGGGATGGCCTTCCTCCACCGCGTTGGCTTCGAGCACGGCCAGCTCCTTGCCGTCGCCATCGCGCAGGCGCACCTGCGGTGGGGTGTTCGGATCGGAAAAGGTCTCGACGAAGCGACGGCCATCGCTGGCGAAGGCGGCCTCGTTCCAGCCGGAAAGCAGCGTGACTCGATTCGGCGAGCTCGCTGCCGAGCCATCGAGCGGGCTCCAGTAGACATGCTTCTCGCGCGGGTCGTCGGCATTGCCGCTGTAGTAGACGCGGCCGCGACGTGCATCGATCGCGAGCAGGTCGTCGACCACCCACGGCCCGCGCGTGATGGCATGCAGCCGCTCGCCATCGGCCAGTGCGCGCAGTTCGAGGTGCTTGTAGCCATCGCGCTCGCTGGACCAGACGAAGCGCTTGCCGTCGGCGAGCACACGCAGGTCGTCGTGCAGGTTGACCCAGGTCTGGCTGGTCTCGCTCAGCAGCGTGCGCGCCTCGCCGCTGCTGGCATCGATGGCCAGCAGGTCGAGCGTGCGCTGGTCGCGGCTCTGCCGCTGCACCAGCACGGTCTTCGCATCCGGTGTCCAGTCAACGCGTGCGAGGTAGATGTCGCCTTCGGGGCCCAGATCGAGCTCCACCGGCTCGCCGCCGGCCATCGCCTGCAGGAACAGGCGCACCTCGGCATTGGGCGTGCCGGCTGCCGGATAGCGCTGCTCGATGACCTCGGTGCGATCGGCGTAGATCTCGAAGCGCCGCTCCACCGGCACCCGGGCCTCGTCGACACGCGCATAGACCAGCGCCGAGTCGTCTGGCGCCCACCAGTAGCCGGTCAGCCGCCCCATCTCCTCCTGGGCGACGAACTCGGCCATGCCGTAGCTGACCGTCCCTTCGGCTTCCGGCGACACCCGGCGCGCCTCCCCGCCCGTGGCCGGCACAATCCACAGCGCGCGCTCGCGGACGAAGCTGACAAAGGCGCCCTTGGGCGAGAACTTGGGATCGGTGGCGAAGCCTTGCGCGGCGTCGACGACCGGCGCGTTCGGGGTCGACTCCCCGATCCGCTGAACGAACAGGGAGCCCGCGATCGGGAACAACAGGGACTTGCCGTCGTTCGAAAAGTGGTAGTCGACAATGCCGCCGATGCCGGCGATGCGCAGGCGCTCGCGGCGCGCCTTCTCTTCGTCGGAGAGCTGCTCGTCACCGCCGCCGCCGAGCAGCACGGAATCGACGAGCATCCGCGTCTGCCGGCTGCCGACGTGGTACTCCCACAGATCCAGCACGTTCTGGTTGTCGGCTTTGCCGCGCAGGAAAGTCACGCGTTCGCCGTCGGGCGCGACCTTCAGTGTCCGCGGCGATGAGCCCGAGAGCGCGGGATCGGAATACAGGCGTTCGACGGTCAGGGTCTGGCTGGCGTTCACGAGGGCGGGAGCAAAGAGCAGGCTGATCAGGGCCAGGCGCACGGGGATGTCTCCGGCGGGGCGGGGTGGGCATGTTACTGTGCGCAGGTCGCCCGCGTGTCATGACTGCCATGAAAGCCCTGCCGATCGTCCTGCTTGCCCTCATCCTCGCCGGCTGCCAGAGCGAGCCACCGCCGCCACCCGACAAGACGGTCATCGACGCCCAGTTGCAGGCGCGCGACAAGGCGCAGGCGGTGGAAGTGCAGCAACAGGAACACAAGGACCGCCTCGACGAGCAACTCGAACGCGACGGCGGCTGATCCAAGCTCGCGTCTCGTGGTCGTTCGTTCGCTCTACCTCGCGCTCGCCGGGATCTGCCTGGCCCTGGGAGCGCTCGGCATCTTCGTGCCCGGCCTGCCGACCACGCCTTTCGTGCTGGTGGCGGCGTGGGCTGCGGCGCGCGGATCAAGTCGCCTGCATCGCTGGCTGCGTACCCACCGGGTGTTCGGACCGATCGTCAGCGACTGGGAGCGCGAGGGCGCTGTGACCCGCCGCGCCAAGTGGACCGCCATCGTGACGATGGTGATCTGTGCCGTCGTGCTTTTCCTGACGGCGCCGGCCTGGTGGATGGCGGCCATTCCCTGCGTGATCATGAGCATCACCGGTGTCTGGCTGTGGCGGCGGCCAGAGCCGGCGACGACGCAGGGCATGCCGGCCGTGGGAGTCGGGACCCGGGACGCGGGAACCGGGACCCGGTAAGGCGGGCGCGACCGTCCGCCCGGGGCGTGGGTGGGGTGCGGTGGGGGCCCGCCCTTGTGGCGCGATCGCGCCCCCCCGACGGCGCCCCACATGGGCGCTCCCACAAGGGCTTCGACAGTCGTCGGGCCTCGGCCTCGTGGCAGGCTTCCCGCATAGCGGCCGGTGCGGTTCACTACTTTCACCGGCACCCTACATGGGCTTCGGCGGGTCGCTTCGGGCGGTGGTGGACCCTATTCCTTCGCCGGCTCCAGCAACCACGTCCCGCTGAGGCGGTCGTAGGCGCTGCGCTTTTCGCTGTCGATCAGGGCCCACAGCAGCCCGACGCCGAACAGTCCGATGCCGATCGGCGCCAGCAGTGCGCGCAGGCTGGCGCGGCCGAGGTCGGGCAGGCGGCCGGCCTCGTCGCGGACCTGGAGTTTCCAGGCGCGCGCGCCCAGGGTGTGGCCGCCACGCCACCACGACAGCGCGAAATAGGCCCAGGTGACGGCCAGCAGCCAGCCCTGGAACCACCAGGCGCCAGCCGGCACCGCGCGGCCGCCAGTGAAGGGCAGCACGGCGAAGCCTGCGATCATCCACAGGCCTGCGACAATCAGCGTGTCGTAGACCATCGCCAGCAGGCGTTTCCACAGTTTCGCCGCCACCATCCCTGTGCCCATCGATGACTCCTGTCCCAGACGAAGACCGCAGTGAACCGACCCCGGCGGACGCCGCGCTGATCGCCCGTTTCCTCGATCGCGCGTGGGCCGAGCGCGGGCTCGCGCGCGCCTCGCTGTCGAGTTATGGCGCCGATCTGCGCGGGCTGGCGGGCTGGCTGGCTCGTCGCGGGGGCAGCCTCACGACCGCCGACCGCGGCGTGCTCTTCGATTATCTCGCGCATCGCCATGCGCGTGGCATGAAGCCGCGCTCGGGGGCGCGGCTGGTGTCCACGCTGAAGCAGTTCTACGGCCATCTCGCGGCCGACGGCCTGCGTACCGACGACCCCGCTGCGGAACTGAGCGGCCCGAAGCTGCCGCGTTCCTTGCCGAAGGCCTTGACCGAGAGCGAGGTCGAGGCGCTGCTGGCGGCGCCCGACATCGACACGCCGCTCGGGCTGCGCGACAAGGCGATGCTGGAGTTGCTCTACGCCAGTGGCCTGCGGGTCAGCGAGCTGGTGAACCTGCGCGGCCCGCAGGTGGTGCTCGCGCAGGGCGTGGTCCGGGTCATGGGCAAGGGTCGCAAGGAGCGCCTGGTGCCGATGGGCGATGAGGCGCAACACTGGATCGAGCGCTACCTGCGCGAGGCCCGTCCGCAACTGCACCCGCGGCCATCGGATGCACTCTTCATCACCCAGCGCGGCGAGGCGATGACCCGGCAAGCCTTCTGGACACTGATCAAGCGCCTGGCGCTGGTCGCCGGCGTGCGCACGACACTGTCGCCGCATACCTTGCGCCACAGCTTCGCCACACACCTGCTGAATCACGGTGCCGACCTGCGCGTCGTGCAGCTGCTGCTCGGCCACGCCGACATCTCCACCACGCAGAT
>JANJUH010000406.1 GCA_024710675.1 Lysobacterales bacterium | reverse complement strand
GCGGAAGAGTGCGTAGTGCGTCGAGTTCTCGAGCGGGGCAGGGGGCAGGCGGCGGGGGATGCCGCCTGTGGCGATGGTCGACTCACGTCATCCGATCAGCTCCTTCACCCAGAAACCAAGGCTCATAGAAGCAGTTAGACGTCTCCCCTGCCCCCTGCCCCCTGCCCCCTGCCGCTTATCGATCGTTCCCATGCCCGCCTCCGACCACCTCCCCGCCGCCGTCCGCCATCACACGCCCACCGAGCCGCTGGTGCTGGAATCGGGCATGCGCCTGGCGGGTGCGACGATTGCCTACCAGACCTGGGGAACGCTGAGTGCTGCGCGCGACAACGTGATCTGGGTCTGTCACGCGCTGACCGGTTCCAGCGACGTCGAATCCTGGTGGCCGGGCGCTTTCGGCCCGGGACGGCTGCTCGATCCCGGGCGTCATTTCATCGTCTGCGCCAACGTGCTCGGCTCCTGCTACGGCAGTGCCGGGCCGCTGGCCATCGACCCGGCCCCCGGCGAACGCTGGGGCGGGCGCTTCCCGGAAGTGACGATCGGCGACATGGTCGAGCACCAGCGCCGGCTCGCCGATCATCTGGGCATCGCCGGCATCGAACTCGTCGTCGGCGCCTCGATGGGCGGCTTCCAGGTGCTCGAGTGGGCGCGTCGCGAGCCTGCGCGCGTGGCCCGGATCGCGGTGGTCGCCAGCAGTTGGCGGCAGCCGCCGCAGGCGCTCGCGCTCGGCCGCCTGCAGTGCGAGTTCATCCGTCGCGATCCGCGTTTCCGTGGTGGCGACTATCCGCTGCACGACGCGCCCGAAGAGGGCCTCGCGCTGGCGCGCCAGCTCGGCCACATCAGCTATCGCTCGCCGCTCGAGCTGGAGCAGCGCTTCGGTCGCCAACGCCGCGAGGACGGGCACTTCCAGGTGCTGTCCTACCTCGATCACCAGGGCGCCAAGCTGGTGCGGCGCTTCGACGCCGTCAGCTACCTGCGCCTGACCGAGGCGATGAACGCCTTCGATGCCGCCGAGGGTGCCGATCCTGCCGAGGCGCTGTCCGCGATCACCCAGCCCGCGCTGGTACTGAGCCTGGACAGCGACCAGCTGTATCCGCCGAGCGAGCAGGCTGCGCTCGCGCAGGCACTGCCGCGTGGCCGCCTGCTGCGCGTGGACACGCTGTACGGCCACGACGGCTTCCTCGTCGAATCGGCGCGCATCGATCCCCTGCTGGTGGCTTTTCGTGACGAGGCGCCGGTGCGCCGACTGGTCTGCACGCCGGCCAGCGGCCGTCGGCGCGGCGGCGACGGCCGTGTGCCGGTCCTGCTGGCTGGCGCCACCGGCCGCGTCGGCCGCGAACTGCTCGCCCTGCTCAGCGCGCCCGGCTTCGATCCGCCGGTGCGTGTGGTCGCAGCGGCGAATTCGCGCGCCGCCTTGCGCGCTCCCGAGGGCTTGCCGCCGGGACTGGCTGCCGAGCGCCTGGCGGCGGCGCCCGCCGCCGCGCGCGCGGACCTGCTCGAGCTGGCGCAGGACAGCGGGGCCCGGGTCATCGTCGATTGCACGGCCAGCCCCGAGGTCGCCGGCGAATGCCTGGTGGCCCTGGAGCAGGGAATTGCCGTGGTCAGCCCGAACAAATGGTTGCCGGCTGCTCCCGAAACCGAGCATGCGCGCCTGCGCGCCGCCCTGGCCACCGGCGTGCCCGCGGCCTTCAGCGCCACCGTCGGCGCCGGCCTGCCCATCCTTTCCACGCTGCGCCGTTTGCGCGAGGCTGGCGACGAACTGCTGGCGGTCGACGCCACGCTGTCCGGTACGCTCGGCTTCGTGCTGGCGCAGACCGCGGATGGCGCGAGCCTGCGCAGCGCCCTTTCCCAGGCGGTGGCGCGCGGGCTGGCCGAGCCCGACCCGCGGGCGGACCTCTCAGGCGCTGACGTGGCGCGCAAGCTGCTGATCCTGCTGCGCGAGGCTGGCGTCGCCATCGATGCCAGCCAGATTCGTGCGGAGCCGCTGCTGGTGGTCTCCGCCGACGGCCACTGGCAGGACGCCATCGCCAGCCATGAGCGCGCCTGGCTGGGCCTTTGCGCCGACGCGCGCCGGGTTGGCCAGCGCTGGGTCTACCGGGCGCGCTGGAGTCGCGAACAGGGCGCACGCGTCGGTGCCGAGCCGGTTCCGCTCGAGCACCCGCTGGCCGGGACGCGTGATGCCGAAGTCCGGGTGCTGCTGCATACCCGCGACCACGGCGATATCCCCTTGCTGATCGCCGGTGCCGGAGCTGGCGTTCGGATCACCGCTGCCGCCGTGCTGGCCGACCTCAAGGCGGCGATCGCAGCCCTCCCCGAGCCACGCGGCCGCAGCCGCAGCACGGTGATCGCCACCGGTTAAGGGGCCGGCGTATGCTCCGGGCACCTGAACCGTCCGGAAGCTGCCGGCCTGATGCGCGAAGCCGATTCCGCTTGTCATCCAACGGCGTCCGTCTGCGTTGCCTTCAACAGCGTCGCGAGCGGTGATGGGCATCGATGCCGGATGTACTGCGATCGAAAGGGGGAGCGCTGAAATGCGGGCACACCGGCGTCGCCACGCCCGCATGGCCGCGCCGCGGCCGAGCATCCTCGGCAGCCAGTTCCCGCAGGGCGATCGCATGAGCGTGCGCCTGCGGAACTCGCGGCCGTCCCCGCAGTCCAAGCCTGCGACTGTGGACGAGGTGCCGAGGCGCGCGATGCGACTGCCACGCGGACTGTTGGGGGACGGCGATGCACCGATGCTGCTGATCGCCGGCAACCGGCTGGAGGCGCAACGGCTGCTCGTGCTGATGCGCACGCTGCGGGCGCCTTCGGTGGGTCGCGGGGCACTGCTCGTGGATACCGGCGAGCGTGGATCCGAGGTGCGCGACACCCTGCGCGAGCATGGCCTCGCCGCCGACCTGCGCCTGCCCGATGCCGGCGGCACGCTCGCCATCACCGGCAAGCTGCTGCGCCTCGTGCTCCGGATCGAACCATCGCTGATCGTCGCCGGGGGCGCTTCGGGCAGTGGCCTGGC
>JANJUH010000396.1 GCA_024710675.1 Lysobacterales bacterium | reverse complement strand
CTATGGCGAAGTCCTCAAGCTCTCGCTGGCTCTGATCGGGCCAATCCTGATCGTGTCGCGGATCATCGATGCGATCCAGGACCCGGTGATTGGCTGGCTCAGCGATCGCATGACCCATGTGCGCAATGGCCGTTTGCTGCTGGTGGCCATCGCCCTGCCACTGCTGATGGGCGGTTTCTTCATGCTCTTCGATCCGCCGGCGATGTTCCATCCGGTGGCGGGTGGCCCGGCACCGAATCCGAACCTGCTCGCAGCCTGGCTGTTCGCGGCGCTGGTGCTGGTGCATCTGGGCTATGCCGGTGTGTCGATCAGCTACCACGCGCTCGGCGCCGAACTGTCAGACGACTACAACGAGCGCACCCGTGTGACGGTGGGGCGCGAGGTCTTCGGCCTTACCGGAATGATGCTGGCGGTGGTGCTGCCGACATTCCTCACCGCGCGCTTTGGGGAAGCGGCCGGCTACCAATGGCTGGGCATCCTCTACCTGCCGCTGGCGATCATGGCGGCTCTGCCGACACTGCTCTACTCGCCGCCCTCGGTGCATGGCCCGGTGCCGCCGAGCAGCCGCAGTGTGCTCGGCACCTTCTTCGCGCCGCTGCAGAATCCCTTGTATCGACGCCTGCTGACGGTCTTTGTCGTCAACGGCTCGGCGCTCGGCATCGCCGTCAGCGTGATGCTGTTCTATGTCGAACACGTGCTCGGCGGCAGCAAGCTCGATGCCGGGCTGATCCTGCTCGCCTACTTCATCGCCGGTGCCGCCAGCGTGCCCTTGTGGATGTATCTCTCGCGTCGCCTGAGCAAGGCGGCTGCCTGGTTCGTCGGCATCCTGCTGTCGGTGGTCGCGATGGGTCTGGCCGCGTTCCTCGGGCAGGGCGACATCGGCCTGTTCATCGCGATCTCCATCATCACCGGCATGGGCCTGGGTGCCGACTACGGCCTGCCGCCAGCGATCCTGGCGGACGTCATCAATGCGCAGGAAGGCAAGTCCAGTCGCGGCGCCACCGGAGCGTACTTTGGCTTGTGGGCGCTGGCGACCAAGTTGGCGACCGCCATCGGTGCCGCCGCATCGCTGCCGATCCTCGATCTGCTGGGTTTCAACCCGGCCGACGACGAGTACAACACCTCTGCGCTGGTGATCGTGTACATCGCCCTGCCGGTGATCGTGAAGTTGCTGGCGGCGGTGCTGCTCTGGTTCGTGCGCATCGAGGCCGAACGGCCGGCGGTGGCCGCAGTGCTCGGGCGACGTCGCGAGGCCTGACAGCCGACGCGGGCAGCGCCCGCGGCGCACGCCAGGCCACGTCGCGTGCGCGTGGCGCAACCGTCGCGATGTAGCCCGCGTTGACCGCCTGTGGCCGGCAATGAGGGTGCGTGCCACGAGATCACGCGGGCAGCGCCTGCAGCGCAACCCTTGCTGCGGTCCGCGAGGACAGCCACAAACGGAAACGCCCCGGATTTCCGGGGCGTTTCCGCTGGCCTGTGCAGCGCGCCGTGGTGACGGCGCGCTGCCCGTACCGAGCTTACAGCGACAGGCTGTTGCTGCAGTCCGTCGTGCTGCCGGCATTGCAGACCTTGTAGGTCGCGCTGCTGACGTTGTTCAGCGTCTCGGCATAGCTGCCGGTGTTGCTGATCGCCGAACGGATCTTGGTGTTGCCGCGGAAGATGTCGATCGTCGCCGCACCACCGCTCCAGTTCAGGCGGTAGGTGTACTTCTTGCCAGAGCGCGTCTTGCTGCCGGTCAGGCTCGACGGAGCCGTTGCCGGCGGCGGCGGCGGATTGGTGCTGCCGTTGACCAGCGCGTCGGCGGCGGCAAAGGCGCGCACCAGGCCAAAGCCGAAGCTGGTGTCGCGACCGGCGCTGCCCAGGTCCTCGGCGGTGCTGGTCAGGGCGTTGCGAACCTCGGTATTGGTGGCCGTGGACTTGGCGCTCCAGACGATCGCGGCGACGCCGGCGACGTGCGGGGTGGCCATCGAGGTGCCGTCGAGGTACTCGTAGCCATTGGCATTGGTCAGGCTGCGCGCATCGACCGTGGCGTTCTGGCCAAGGCGATTGGCGACGAGGAACTGGCCGTCTTCCTGGCTGATGGCAACCGAGGGGATCGTCGTGGCGACACCATTCAGCGTGCCCGAAAACCCGCCGGCGGCGTTGTTGTAGATGGCCACGCCGCGGGCACCACCGGCCTGCGCATTCAGCACCTTGTCGGAGAAGCTGATGTCACCGCGCTCGCAGAGCACGGTCAGCCCCGCCCAGGCGCCCACGCTGGTGCAACGGCCGCCGTTGACGAGGTTTCCGGACGCCGAGGTGGCCGGGCTGCCGTCCATCGCAGTCGCCATGTAGCTGCCTGTGCCCACGGTCAGCGAACCGCCGCTGATCGGATAGGTGCTGAGCACGCCGACGCCCGGCGCGGCGATCTCGACCTGGCTGTTGCGCTGCGAGAAGGAAGCGAGTGCCTTGCTCGCATCGACGGCGGCCACCGACATCACGCTGGTGTAGGAGGCCGGGTAGCTCATCGTGGTGTTGCCGGCATTGCCGGCCGCGGCGATGCTGAGGATGCCGGCCGCATTCAGCGTGTCGAAGCCGTTGCGCTCGGTGGTGCTGCTGGTGCCGCCGCCCAGGCTCATGTTGATGACCTTGGCGCCGGCGGCCTGGCAGCGCTGCGCGGCGTCGATCAGGGAAGACGCATAGCTCCAGCCGCAGCTGGCGCCATCGAAGACCTTGACGATGTGCAGGCTGACCTTGCCCGGGCTCACGCCCACCACGCCGAGGGAATTGTTGGCGGCGGCGATCGTGCCGGCGACGTGCGTGCCGTGGCCGCAGGAATCGGTGTTCCAGGACTGGCCGCTGCTGGCGTAACCGGTCATCGAGATGCCGGCGAAGTCCTCGTGATCGGCCTTGATGCCGGAATCGATGATGCAGACCTTGACGCCGGTGCCGTCGGCGCCGGTGGCGACCAGCGTCGGCGCCTGCACCATCGGCACGCCGTACGGCGTTACCTGACCCATCGGGTAGCGGGCGACGTCCTGCTCGATGAACTCGATGTTCGGGTTGCGGCGCAGGCCGTCGAGCGCCTGCGGCGGCACCGTGGCGGCGAAGGCATCGGCGATATCCAGCTCGTGGTGGATCTGCGCGCCGACGCCGCGCAGCGCGGCGGCGACATTGCCCTTGGCGCCGGGCGTGAACTTGATCATCACGCGGTTAGGATCCGGCTGGGAGGCCTGTGCGCCCATCGAGAGGGTCAGGGCGATGGCGGTGCCGAGGGCGACGACGAGCGGGTGCTGCTTCATTGGTGTGGATTCCCCGAGATTGGGCCGCACGATGCCCGGACAGCGGACCTCCCCGTGTCCCTCAGGCCTCGTGCTTGAGCGCCGCGGAGCATACGCCCGATATTCAGGGGGAATTCAGGCGCTGTCGCGGAGTCGTGAAAGTTGACAATTTGCTGAACGGCGGCGCGCCCCCTACCTCGAGAGGCGGACCCTTCAGGCGGTGATCAGGGGCGGCAGCGGGCAGTGCAGCAGGGCGCAGGTCAGGCGCAGCAGTTCGGCCTCGGCAACCGCGATCTGGCCGTCGTGACCCACGCTGGTGGCCAGCGCCTCGACGAGTGTTTCCTTCGCCGCGGGCAGGAGCCCGTCCAGGCGCGGCAGGGCGGCGTCGAGGAATGCCGGCCATTCGTCGATATTGGGCATACCCTCGGCAGTGCCGGGAAAGAGCACGGCGGCGCCCGCGGCAAAGGCTCGGCGTGCCTTGTCGGCCTCGCTGTGGCCGTGCCGGGCGAGAACGGCCAGCAGGCCCAGCGCTTCAATGCGCCGTGCCGGCAGCTTGGCATCCCCGGGGCGACCGCCTGCGCCGGGATTGAGCGCTTCCTCGAGTTGCTGGCGGGCCATCCGGGCCAGCGCGTACTCGAGCACGTCGATACGGCCGTCGAGATGGACCATGGCATCCACGCAGGCCAGCATGGCAGCCAGCTCCTGCGGGGGACGCCGGCGCAGTGCCGGCATCGCGATCTGGACCAGCGGCATGCGCTGCGCCGGGTGCAGTGTCGAAACCACGCCGATCAGCTCGAAGGTGCCCTTTCGACGACCCTCGCCGAGTTGCCCGCTGATCAGGGCGAGTGCCGGCTCATGGTCGGGCATGGGGGAGATCAGCAGGGCGAGCAGCAGGTCGATCGCGCGATCGCGCATGTGCGCCGCGGCCCGCAGGACCGGTGGCAGCGCCGCGCGGATCGCGGTGGCGTAGTCCACGTGTTCGACGCCGGGTGTGGCGATGCGCGCCACCACCTGGGCGGGCGTCGGCACCATGACCGCGGTGGAGACACTCGGGTCCGGAGATGGCGGCGGAGACTGCTCATCGCTCGCAGCCCGGGCCCGTCTGCTGCCGGCGCTGCCAGCAGCGAGCCCCGAAATCAGTTCGGCCGCCGACGGTGGCTCGTGGTCGCGATCGACCGCAGCGACCTCGCGTTCGAGCTGCGCGAGCCGGGTCAGTGCCATCGGATCGAAGCGCGGTTCGATGCGGCGGATGCGATCGACGATCGGCGGGTGGGTGGCAGTGAGTGCGCTGTAACCGCGGCCATCGCCGAAGAGCATGTGCGCGACTTCCTCGGTGTCGTCGTTGACCAGCTTCGAGCCGGCTCCGAAGGCGCCGATCTTCATCAAGGCGCCGGACAAGCCCGAAGACAGGCGCGTGAACTGCACCGCCGAGGCGTCGGCCAGGTATTCGCGCTGGCGCGAGATCGCTGCCTTGATCAGGCGACCGAGGAACATCCCGAGGTAGCCGAAGATCATCACGCCGAGCGCGATCAACAGGATCGCACCGCCTTCGCGGCGGCCGCCGCCGCGCATGTGTTCCAGCACCTTCTGGCCGGTCAGGCCGAGCACCAGCAGGCCGAAAATCATGCCCATCAGTTGCAGGTTCAGCCGCATGTCGCCATTCAGTATGTGGCTGAATTCATGGGCGACGACACCCTGCAGTTCGTCGCGACTGAGGTGTTCCAGCGCACCACGAGTGACCGCGATTGCGGCATCGCCGGTTGAATGACCCGCGGCGAAGGCATTGATCGCGCTCTCCTGCTCGAGGACATAGATCTCTGGCACCGGCATCCCGGAGGCAATCGCCATCTCCTCGACGACATTGCGCAGCCGGCGCAGGTGGAAGTCGCGGGTATCGCCGCTGACCAGGGTTCCACCGAGGGCGCGCGCAACGGCGCCGCCGCCACCGCGCAGGCTGAAGATCTTGTAGAGACTGCCGCATGCGATCACCGCCAGCGTGACCACGGTCACGGCGACCGCTGCCGCGCCGGAGGAGACCTGCGGGTCCTTGCCCGGCTCGGCGGCCAGGCCGAGCACGAGCAGCACGACGGCGTTGATCGCCGCGACGACCGCCAGCACCGACAGTCCGAACAGCACGAGCATCCGCCGGCTGTTGCTGCGCGCGCGTTCCTGGTGCTCGAAAAAGTTCATTCGAGCGGCGGCGGCGTCAGCCGAAGCTCACCTTGGGTGCTTCGCGCTTGGCCGGGTCGTCGAGTTCGAGGTACTGCGCCGGGCCGAAGGCAAACATGCCGGCAACGAGATTGTTCGGGAACACCTCGCGCTTGTTGTTGTAGCCGAGCACCGCATCGTTGTAGGCCTGGCGAGCGAACGCCACCTTGTTCTCGGTGCTGGTCAGCTCCTCGGAGAGCTGCATCATCGTGGTGTTGGCCTTGAGGTCGGGGTAGGCCTCGGCCAACGCGAAGAGCTTGCCGAGGGCGCCGGTCAGCATGTTCTCGGCGCCGGCCAGTTGCTGCACGGCGCCCGGATCGCCCGGATTGGCACTGGCGGCGCGAAGTCCGCTGACCGCCGTGTTGCGCGCCTGGATCACTGCCTCGAGGGTTTCGCGCTCGTGCTTGATGTAGCCCTTCGCAACCTCGACCAGGTTCGGGATCAGGTCATGCCGGCGCGTGAGCTGCACATCGATCTGGCTGAAGGCGTTCTTGTAACCGTTCCGGGACGTCACCAGGCCGTTGTAGATCCCGACCAGGAACAGCGCCACGCCGACGAGGACGGCAAGGAAAATCAGTGTAGACATCATCTTGGACCTCCTCAGGGTATGCGCAAACGCGCTACGATGCGGGCTTCACGGGCAGGATAGCACTGGGGTAGGGCATGCGTTCTCCAATGGCCACCAAGGCACTCGTCGCCGCGCTGGCCATCGCCGTCGGAATCGACGCGCACGCTGCTGCGGCATCGACTCCGGCCACAATCGATACGCTGGCCGTGACCCTGCGCGAGCGTGCTGAACTGCTCGCCGCCGGGGAGTTCACGCCGGCAGTGGCGATGGCGGTGGTTCGGCCAGGCCAGCCTGACCTGCTGCTCGCCGAGGGGGTGCCTTACCGCGGCGCCCAGGACCAGGTCGACGAGCACACGGTGTTCCGGCTGGCCTCGGTCTCCAAGGGTTTCGCTGCCACCCTGTGTGCATTGCTGGCCGATGCGGGCTACATGGCGCTCGACCAGTCGATTGCCGACCTCGTTCCGGGCCTCGAGCTGGCTGATCCGGGGGCTTCCAGCGAGCTCACGCTGGAACGGCTGCTGAGCCACCAAACGGGGCTGCCGCACCACACCTTCGACGTCAAGATCGAGGCCTATGCGCCGCTGTCCGACCTGATCCCGGCCTTGAAGACCGTGCGCCCGACCTGCGGCGTGGGCGAGTGCTACACCTACCAGAACGTGATCTTCAACGTGGCCGCCGATGCCGCGTTCAACGCCGCGGGTGCCTTCTTCGACCAGGAATTGCGGCGGCGACTGCTGCTGCCGCTGGGCATGGACGAGACCTCGGTCGGGCGCGAGGAACTGGTCGGCGCGAGCAACTGGGCCCGACCGCACGTCAAGGGCAAGCGCGGCTGGACCGCGGTGGAGCCGAAGTCCACCTATTACCAGTTGCCTGCGGCCGCCGGGGTCAACGCCAGCATCCACGATGTCGCGATCTGGATGCGCGCCCAGCTCGGCGAGCGTCCGGAGGTGCTGCCGCCGGAGGTGCTCGGCAAGGTACAGGAGCCGCGGGTCGAGACGCCCTACGAGATCGGCAGCTCGAAGTGGCGACGCCAGCGCCTGCAATCGGCCAGCTATGCGCTGGGCTGGCGGATCTTCGATTACGCAGGCGAGACCCTGGTGTTCCATGGCGGGGCGGTGCAGGGTTACCGCGCCATGGTCGGATTGCTGCCGGAGCACGGTATTGGCGTGGCCTTGCTGTGGAACTCCAACAGCGGCGTTCCGGGCGGTTTGATGCCCGTGGTACTGGACGAATTGCTGGGCCTCGAGGGCCCGGACTGGCTGGAAACCGACAAACTGCGCCAGCAGACACGCTGGCGCCAGACCGCACAAACCGGGCGCCGCGCAGCGCCGGGCAGCGGGGGGGCACCCTGACGCGAGCATGGAGCGCGCTCCCGCGGGCGCGGGAGGTCACGCCCCCGAAGGCAGGAACGCCCTTGGGCGCGATGGGTTTGCGGCAGCCCTTTTCGCGCGCAGAGCGCGCTCCTACGGGGGCGGCCAGTCCGCGCGCTCGGGGCAGGAACGCTCTTGGGCGCGATGGGTTTGCGGCAGCCCTTTTCGCGCGCAGAGCGCGCTCCTACGGGGGCGGCCAGCCCCCGCCCTCGGGGCAGGAGCGCCCTTGGGCGCAATCAATCCCGCTCTTGCGCTCAGTTCAGGTTGAACTCCAGGCGCTGGCGGGCGCGGGCCGAGACAGCCTTGCCGTTTTCGATGCGCGGTGTGAATTTCCACTGGCCCAGCGCGCGTACGGCTTCGCGATCGAAGACTCGGCGCGGGTCGGCATCGACCACCTCGACATCGGTGACATCACCTTCGGCGGTGATCGTGAATGCCAGTTCCACCCAACCCTGGGTGCGCGAGCGCAGGGCTTGCGACGGATAGGAGGCGTTGACGCGACGGATCAACTTGAAGTCCTGGTTTTCGGGTGCTGAGCTCGCTGCCACCGAAGGCGCCGGCGTGGCCGAGGCCAGTGTGGCTGCCGGTTGCGCCGGGGCCGGGGTTGGCGGCGGTGCCGGCTCGGCGGCTGCCGGGGGCGGGGTTGCGGCCGTTGGCTGCGGGCGCGCCGGCGTAGGCGCGGTCTCGGGCGCCGCTGCTGCCGTGGCTTGCGCCTCGCGCGCACGTTGCTCGGCGAGGCGGGCAGCGGCCTCCTCGGCCTGTTGCCGTTGTTCCTCGGCACGGCGCTGTGCGCCGATGCGCTGCTCGAGCGTGGTGACCACCACAGACGTCGGCTGTGCACGCTTGAGCACGGCCACGGCAATGGCGGCTTCGTCGAGGCGGTTGGTGTCGATCAGTCGCTCGGTGACGCCCTGGGCCGAGGGCATCAACTCGAGGATCGCCAGCTGCGCCTGGCGATTTTCGGGTTCGAGATCGAGTACCGCGAGGTAATACTCGATGGCGTTGTCGCCCTCGGGGAGGATGTAGCGCTGCTCTCGCATCGCCTTGTTGGCGGCTTCGAGCAAGGCGGGCACGCTTTGCGGGACCGTGGCTGCCGTACTGGCGGACGCGTCGCTGCCGGCATCCGCAGGGGCAGCGGGAGCAGGGGCGGCGCCCGCCGGGGCGGTCGATGCCGCCGGAGGTGCTTGCGGCGCCTCGTCACCACCGCAGCCGTACAGGCCCGAGAGGGCCAGCAGCAAGGTCATTGTGGGGAGCGCTCCGCGCACGAATTTCGTCTTCATATGCACCTCGATCCGCCCGATGGCCTGAGTCCTGCGTTCCTTGCTTGCCGTGCAATGGATGGAACGCGATTCAGTTCAAGGTTACACGAATAATTCCGAGCGGTGAAAAGCTCGTGGATCCCGGCAAGTGCCGGAATGCACTCCAGTGGCACTGACCGGACCAGGGTCCGCCCCTTGTGCTTCGGGTCACAAGTGATTGATCCGTCGGACCCTCGAGTCGTGGCGCCGTTGGTATGGGGCGGCGCTCACGCAGGTGAGCCGGTGGCTGTATTCAATTGTTGCCCAACAGGGCAGCCAGGGCCCGCGTGCGCTCTTCCTGCTGCAGTGCGCTCGTCACCGCCTCGAGGCTGCCTTCGAGGATCTCGCCGAGTTGGTAGAGCGTCAGGTTGATCCGGTGATCGGTCAACCGGCCTTGCGGAAAGTTGTAGGTCCGGATGCGCTGCGAACGGTCGCCGCTGCCGACCTGCAGGCGTCGCTCCTCGCTGCGTTCGCGGGCCTGGCGGGACTGTTCCTCGTCCAGGAGGCGGGCCTGCAGCAAGGCCAGCGCCCGTGCCCGGTTCTTGTGCTGTGAGCGTTCGTCCTGGCATTCGACGACGATGCCGGTCGGCAGGTGGGTCAGTCGCACCGCCGAGTCGGTCTTGTTGACGTGCTGTCCTCCGGCCCCGGAAGCGCGGTAGGTATCGATGCGCAATTCGGATGGATCGATGGGACGGCTCTCGACCGCATCGGCTTCGGGGAGCACGGCGACCGTGCAGGCCGAGGTGTGGATCCGCCCCTGCGCCTCGGTGGCCGGGACCCGCTGCACGCGATGCGTGCCGGATTCGAACTTGAGGCAGGCCCAGGCGTCTTCGCCCTCGACCCGCGCGATGATCTCCTTGAAGCCGCCCTGCTCACCCGCGCTCTGGCTCAGGACCTCGACGCGCCAGCCGCGCCGTTCGGCGTGGCGGCTGTACATCCGGTAGAGGTCGCCGGCGAACAGCGCCGCCTCGTCGCCGCCGGTACCTGCACGGATCTCGAGGTAGAGGCTGCAGCCATCGCGCGGGTCCGCCGGCACCAGGGCGAGCGCCAGCCCTTCCTCCCGTCTCGTCAGCTCCTGCTCGATCCCGCGACACTCGCTTGCAGCGAGCTCCGCCAGTTCGCCGGACTCGCTGGCTGCCATCTCGCGGCTCTGGGCCAGCTCTTCCTCCAGTCGCCGGAACGCGCGCCAGTCGGCGACGAGCTGTTCCAAGTGGGCGTGTTCGCGCGAGAGTTCTCGCAGGCGCGCGCCATCGGCCAGTGTTTCCGGCTGGGCCAGGAGCATGCCGATCTCGGTCAGGCGATCGGCAGATTCGTCGAGCAGCGTGCGCAGTCGGTCTTGCATCGTGAGGGCAGGAGGGCAGGGGATGCCGGCCGGGCGGCCGGTGGGGGCGCTAGCGCTGGTCGCCGCGGGGTTCGAGCGAGAGGATGCGGGCGGCGCGCTCGATGAATTCGTTGTCGCCGAGGGCGGCGGCGTTGCGCAGGCCGACCGTTGGGCGGTGCAGCAGGCGGTTGGTCAGCGTGTGCGAGAGGTACTCGAGCACGGATTCGGGTGACTCGCCGTTCGCGAGGCGCTTGAGGGCGCGCTCCACGACCGCCTGGCGGGCGGCGTCGGCACGTCCGCGCATGGCGATGATGGTGGAGGCGGCGGCGCGCTCGCGCCACCAGGCCATGAAATCGTCGACGTGCAGGGCAATCAGCGACTCGGCCTGGGCCGCGGCCTCGCGACGACCGCGCAGCCCGGCTTCGACCACCGCCTGCAGGTCATCGACCGAATACAGGTAGACGTCGTCGAGATCGCCGACGCCGGCATCGACGTTCCTCGGCACGCCGAGGTCGGCAATGAACAGCGGCCGGCGCCGGCGTGCCGCCATCAGTCGCCGGATCATGTCGGGGCTGAGCACCGGCTGGTCGGCGTGGATGGCCGTGACCACGATGTCGCCATCGCCCATGTGCAGTTCGAGGTCATCGAGGCGTACGGCAAGCCCACCGACGCGCTCGGCCAGCGTGCGGGCCCGCTCCAGCGTGCGATTGGCGACGACAATGCGGCGCACGCCGGCACCCATCAGGTGGCGCGCGACCAGTTCGACGGTTTCGCCGGCGCCGACCAATATCGCCTGGCGCCGCGGCATTTCGTCGAAGACCTGGGTCGCCAGGCGGACGGCGGCATAGGCGACCGAGACCGCGTTGGCGCCGAGCCGGGTTTCGGTGCGGACGACCTTGGCCACCGAGAAACTGCGCTGCAGCAACTGCTCGAGTGGCCCGGACAGCGTGCGCGCGTCCTGTGCCAGGCGATAGGCGTGCTTGAGCTGCCCGAGGATCTGGGGCTCGCCGAGTACCAGCGAGTCCAGCCCGGTCGCGACCCGGAACAGGTGACGAACCGCGTTGACATCCTCGTGGGCATAGGCGAGCGGCACCAGGTCGGCGCTGCGCAGGCCGTGGAATCCACCCAGCCAATCGATGGCATGGCTGGCGGTTCCGGGTGCGTGGTCCAGGTACAACTCGGTGCGATTGCAGGTGCTCAGGATCGCCGCGGCCTCGACTCCCGGAAGCTCGCGCAGTGCCCGCAAGGCCTCCGGCATGCGCTCAGGCGCAAAGGCCACGCGCTCGCGCAGGGCGATGGGTGCAGTCTGGTGATTGATGCCCAGGGCCGAAATGGCCATACAATGCCGGGATTGCGATTCAGGCTTCCATTTTCCGTGCCGCACCCCCTGCAGATCAAGCGGGCGCTTTTGCGCTCTTCAGCATGCGCCCTGACACTCTTCGCAACCGCCGTGGCAGGGGCGAACGACCCATTGCCGGAAACCCTGGCTACGCCAACCCGGCACTGCTCACGATGATCGGCCTCGCCGAGACCGCGATCCTCGGCGCACGCTGGCCGCAGCTGCTCTTCGGCAGCGCCGCCGGCCC
>JANJUH010000321.1 GCA_024710675.1 Lysobacterales bacterium | reverse complement strand
CATCGTCTCCCGGCGCCCTGGCCGAATCCCTGATCAAGCTGCGCTCCGAAGTCGAGCAGCTCAACAGCGAGGTTGAGCTGACCCGTCAGGAGTCGCGGACCCAGCTCGCGGCGCTGTCGGCGCAGAAGGCTGAACTCGACGCCCAGGTTTCCCGCCTCGAACTCAATGCGCGCAAGCTGCGCGAGGACCTGGCCAAACGGCAGGAAGAAGCCGCCGCCGCCGGTGTCGCCGGGGAATCGCTGCTGCCGGTGCTGCTGGCAGCCACCTCCGGCCTGCGCGACTACATCGCCGCCGGCCTGCCCTTCAAACAGGCCGAGCGCCTGGCCGAGCTGGATGACTTCCGCCGCCAGCTCGAGGGCGGCACGCTGGCGCCGGCACGGGCCGCCAATCGGCTTTGGGCCTTCTACGAGGACGAGTTCCGGCTGACCCGCGAGAACGGCATCCACGCCCAGACCATCAGCCTCGATGGTTCCGAGGTGCTGGCGGACGTTGCCAAGGTCGGCTCGATGATGCTGTTCTTCCGCACCGCCGATGGCCGCATGGGCGCGGCGCGCAAGGCCGGTAACCAGTGGCGCTTCGAGGTGAGCGGCGACGAGGCCGATCGCAAGCGCATTGCGGCGTGGTTCGACTCACTGACCAAGCAGATCCGCCAGGGCTGGTTCGAGCTGCCCAACACGATGGCCGGAGGTGCCCGGTGAGCCCGCGTCTGGTGTCCTTTTTCGCTCTCGCCCTCTGCGCTTCGCTGGCCAGCGCGCAGGCGCCGGCCCCCGAGCAGCCGGCCCCGGCCCCTGCGACGGCTCCCGCCGCCGCGGCCCCGGCGGCCGCTCCCCAGGTGTCGGTCGAAGAAGCCTACCGCAAGGAATTCGCCTTCCTGTCCGCGCAGAAGCGCGAACTGGAAAGCCAGCTCGGCCGCATGCGCGACACGGCCGCGCAGCAGCAGGCGGCGCTGAACCGCGAGATCGGCGCACTCGAGGCGCGCGTGCTCTCGCTCGATGGCGAAGCGCAGTCGCTCGACGAACAGCTGCGCCTGGCCGACGAGTCGGCGGTGGTGAATGCCGACAACAGCAACACCCTGGAAGCCACCTACGCACAGGCGGGGGCGACGCTCGAGGGTCTGGGCAACATGCTGGCCAAGGATGCCGCTTTTGGCGAACTCGGCGATGCCGACAAGCTGTCGCGCCTGTACGCCGCTGCCGCCAGCCAGCTGGGCGCGCTGTCCACCGTGCGCAAGGACAAGGGCAGCTTCTTCCTCGCCGATGGCACCCAGGTCGAGGGCGAGATCGTGCGCATCGGCAACATAGCCGCCTACGGCATATCCGAGCGGGGCGCCGGTGCGCTGGCGCCGGCCGGTGGGGGAGAACTCAAGCTCTGGCGCGAGCCGGCCGATGAGGTCGCGCGTGCGGTGGCCGCTGGCCAGATGCCGGCCGTGCTGCCGATCTTCGTGTACGAGAACACCAACCAGGCGGTCAGCGAGCCGGAGAAGAAGACGGTCGCCGGCGAGGTGCGCAAGGGCGGCCCGATCGGCTACACCATCGTCGTCCTCGGCCTGATCGCGCTGATCCTCGCCGGCCTGCGTGCCTGGTTCCTGTGGCAGGCGGGAGCCAAGGTGCAGCCGATCATCGATGCCGCTTCGCCGCTGGTGCGCCAGTACCAGATTCCAGAGGCCATCGAGGCGGTGAAGCGCCACAAGGGCTCCGCTGCTCGCGTGCTGACGGCTGCGCTGCGCAATATCGACCGCGACCGCGAGCACCTCGAGGACATCATCGCCGAGGCCATCCTGCACGAGAGCGGCCGCCTCAACCGCTTCGGCGCGCTGATCCTGATGATTGCCGCCGTCGCGCCGCTGCTCGGCCTGCTCGGCACCGTCACCGGCATGATCCAGACCTTCGACGTGATCACCGAGTTCGGCACCAGTGATCCCAAGCTGCTCGCCGGCGGCATTGCCGTGGCGCTGGTGACCACCGAACTCGGTCTGATCGTGGCGATCCCCTGCCTGCTGCTCGGCAACCTCCTGTCGGGTTGGGCCGACGGGATCAAGGACGACATGGAACAGGGCGCGCTGAAGGTGATCAACCTGCACCAGGAGCGTCGCGAGCGGCCGCAGGCAGCGGTTGCCAGGGCCTGATCGCGAACGTCGACGGCCATGATCGGCGACCAGGTCCAGGGCATCGGCAGCGCGGGCAGCGCGATCGCCGAATACCTCGCCAGCGGCGGCTACGTGATGCCGCCGCTGCTGCTGCTGACCGTGCTGCTCTGGTACGCGATCGGCAGCCGCTGGGCGACGCTGGTGCGTGGCACCGACAAGAGCGTGCGCGTGCTGGTGCAGAACGCATTGAGGGGCAAGGAACGCACGAACAAGGGCATCGTCGATACCGCGGTCGCCATCGGCGTCAGCCTCTGGCGCGAGGACCGGGCCTTCCTGCGCGAACGTCTGGACGAGGCTTACATCGGCTACGAGCGGGCGATCAAGCGTCATGCGCTGCTGGTCACCACGGTGGTGACCATCGCGCCCTTGCTGGGCCTGCTCGGCACCGTCACCGGAATGATCGAGACCTTCAATTCGCTCGGTGACATGACGCTGTTCAGCCAGACCGGCGGCATCGCCGGAGGCATCGCGACGGCGTTGTTCACCACCCAGATGGGCCTGGTCGTGGCGGTGCCCGGGTTGATCATCAAGAGCCTGCTCGACCGTCGCCAGCGCCAGATCCGGCACGACCTCGCGCAGATCAAGGACATCCTGTGCTCGCTGCCGGCGGGCCGTACCGAGGTGAGTGCATGAGCTTCCGCCGTTACCAGCAGGAAAAGGCCGAGGGCGGGTCGGTGGACCTGACGCCAATGATCGACATGACCTTCATCCTGCTGATCTTCTTCATGGTCAGCACGACCTTCGTGAAGGACATGAAGGTGGACATCGATCGCCCCGGCGCGCAGGCCACGCAGGTGGCCTCGACCAAGGCGGTGCGTGTCTACATCGACAAGCAGGGCCAGACCTACATCGATGGCGAGCCGGTGCAGATCTGGACGCTGCAGGGCCGCATCCGCGACCAGATCAAGGGCATGACCAGCAAGAGCGTGCTGGTCGTGACCGACGAGGTCGTGCCCTCGGGCCGCCTCGTCGAAGTGGTGGACCAGGCGCGGCTGGCCGGCGCCGAGGACATCGGCGTGGCGACCTCGGTCGAGGCGGGCGAGGGCTGATTCATGACTGCGCTGCGCGAGCGTCCGTGGCTGGCCGGCATCGTCTCGATGCTGTTCGGCCTTGCGCTCGTGCTCGGCGCCGTGCTGTGGATGAACCGCAAGGGCGGACTGCCCGGTGGCGAGTCGGGCACGGCGATTTCGCAGATCGCGGTCGAGAAGAAGGAAAAGCCGAAGCCCGATCGCCAGGTCGAGCGCCGCGAGCCACCGAAGCGTCCGCAGCGGCGCGCGCCGGCGCCACCGGCGATGGACATGGGCTCGGCCCTCTCGGGCCTCGATTTCGGCCTGCCTTCCTACGAGGCCGAGGACCTTTCGGCGCTCGGCGGCAACCTGCTCGGCGGCGATCGCGACGTGGTGATGACCGATTCCTCGGTCGACGTGCCGCCCAAGCCGGTGGTGCAGGCCGCCATTCCCTATCCGGCGCGCGCCAAGGCGCAGGGCGTGCGCGGCTACGTGCTGCTGTCGGTGCTGATCAGCCCGACCGGACAGGTCGAGCGCGTCAAGGTGCTCGAGGCTGATCCGGCCGGCGTCTTCGAAGCCGCCGCCGAGGCTGGTGTGAAAGCGTGGAAGTTCGAACCGGCCATGTACAAGGGCGAAGCGGTGCGCGTCTGGGCCACGCAGCGCGTGCGCTTCGACCTGTCATGAGGAAGGCGATGAAATTGCAGGCTCGCGAGAACCGCCCCGGGTCCCGGGGGCCGGGTGCCGCGTCCCGTTCGGAGCTCGAGCGCTGCGCTTCGCTGCGCTCACCACACCCTGCGTTCGCTCTCTTTGCGTCCTTGGCGTCCTTTGCGGACCAGGCTCTTTCGCTCTTCGGCCGGGCCCGCGCCCGGTGCGCTTCGCTGCGCTCACCACACCCTATGTTCGCGCTGGCCCTGGCCTTGGTCGTAACCCTGCCCGCCTTCGCGGCCGACGACGAACCCGACTATCTGGAGATCGCCGCGGTGCTGGCCTCGGACGGTGACTACGAGAAGGCCGAGATCGAGTTCGCCAAGGTCGACGCCGCCGAGCCCGAGCTGGATCTGGTCAAGTACCACACGCTCGCGGGCCTGATTGCGCTCAACCGGCAGCGTCCGGAGGATGCGGTCAAGGCTTTCGAGGCCGCGATTGCGGCAGGCCAGAGCGAGCCGACGATCTACCTCTACCTGGCCCAGGCACAGTTCGGCCTGGAGCGTTATGCCGATGTGCTCACGACCCTGGACAAGGCGGGTGCAGTTTTCGACACGCTGCCCGCGGTGCAACTGATGCGGGCGCAGGCGCACTGGCTCATGAAGGATCACCAGCAAGCCTTTGCGACGCTGGCCGAGGGTGCGCGGCGCTTTCCGGACAACACCCAGTTCCTGCGCCGCGAGGTCTTCTTCCTGATGGAGTTGGGCCTTTTCCAGGAGGCCGCCGAGCGCGGCCAGCGCTATCTGGCCGTGGCCGAGGGCAAGGAAGAGGATTACGTGGCGATCGGCCATGCGCTCAAGCGCGCCCGCCAGTACGAGGCGGCGCTGGGCTTCCTGGAGTCGGCGCGGCTGAAGTTCCCGGGCAGTGAGAACGTGATCAAGGTGCTCGCCGCGACCTGGCTGGAGCATGGCCAGCCGCTGGCGGCCGGTGAGCTGATGTATCGCGCTTCGCTGGCCAATCCTGCGCTCAAGCCCGAGGCCGCCGAGTTGTTCCGGCGCGCCAAGCTCCATGCCCGCGCGCTGGCGGTCAACGCCGAGATCCTCGACCAGCCGGTCAAGCTCAAGCAGCGCCTCGGCATCCTCGTCGAACTCGGTCGTTTCGCCGAGGTGCGCGGCATGGAGGATGCGCTGGCGCGCACGCGCCTGCTCGACGACGAGCCGGTGCGCTATGCGCTGGCCTATGCGCTCTACAAGGAAGGCGAGTTCGAGCGCGCCGAGTTCCATCTGGCGCGGCTGACCAAGCCCGACCTGTTCCGCAAGGCCACCGAGCTGCGCCAGTCCATGCAGGAATGCGCCGAGGAGCGCTGGAAGTGCTCATGAACAAGCGCCCCCGATCGCGCGCCCCGCGCAAGACCCTGCTGGCGCTGCTGCTCTCGTGCGCGCTTGCGGCACCAGCGCAGGAGCGCGCGATCGTCGACGTCTACGGCTTCGACGCCATCGCCGGGCCCACGGCGGACTACGTGCTGCGCATCGACGGCATCGAGCAGAAGCCGAACGCCTACGGCGCCCTGCGCCTCGACCTGGCGCCCGGCGAGCATGTCATCGAAATCGTCCGCAATGGCGAGGTCCTCAGCACTTTGCCGATCACCGCCAGCGCCGGCGAAATCGCCGAGCTGATTGTCAACTTCGAGGCCGACGGTCGCGCTGCCGCCACCCTCGAGAGTTCGGCGCAGGGCGCCCGCGCGCTCGAGCAGAAAGTCGAGATCGCCGATCCCGGCGTGCTCTTCGGGCAGATCGTCAGTGCCGAGAACGGCCAGCCGGTCGCCGGCGCGCGGGTCTTCATCGCCGGCACGCCGCTCGATGTCACCACCGACGCCGAGGGGCGCTATGCGGTCGAGCTGCCGGGCGGCAGCTACGGCGTCTCCATCATTGCGCCCGGTTTTGCCTCGCAGACCCTCGATGCCGTCGAGGTGCCGGCCAAGGGGCGTACCGAGCGCCAGCTCGAACTGACGCCGAGCGGGCTCGAGTTGCCCGAGTTCGTCGTCGTCGAACCCTTCGTCGAGGGCTCGCTCGCCGCCTTCGTCGAGGAGCGCCGCACCAGCGCTGCCGTCACCGACATCCTCGGCGCCGAGCAGATCTCGCGTGCGGGCGACTCCGATGCCGCCGGTGCGCTCAAGCGTGTCACCGGCCTGACCCTGGTCGATGGCAAGTTCATCTATGTGCGCGGCCTCGGCGAGCGCTATTCGAGTACCTTGCTCAACGGTGCCCAGGTGCCGAGCCCGGATCCGACGCGCCGTGTGGTTCCGCTCGATCTCTTCCCCACCGAGGTGCTGCAGGGCATCGTGGTGCAAAAGACCTACTCGGCCGACATGCCGGGCGAGTTCGGCGGCGGCACGATCCAGTTGCGCACCCGCGGTGTGCCCGAGTCCTTCCTGCTGCGCGCTTCGGCGACGGTCGGCCACGCTGATGGCACCACCGGCGAGCAAGGCTTGCGCTACGACGGCGGCCAGCGCGACTGGCTGGGCCGCGACGATGGCTCGCGCTACGTGGGTAGTGTGTTCGGCACGGACCGTCTCCCCACCGATCCGGCGGCCTTGCAGCAGGCCGGTCGCGATCTGGCGGGACTGGGCTACGCCGTCCGTGAGGACTCCTTGTTGCCGAATGGCGGCGTCGGCTTCGGTGTCGGCGACGATTTCGCCTTCCGGGACGGCGACATTCGACTGGGTTACATCGCCGCACTGCGCTACGCCCATGCCTGGGACGATCGCAGCGAGAAGCGCAACACCTACAGCATCTTCCAGGATCGCCTGATCCCCGCCGAGGACTTCGTTCGCCGCAGCACCACGCGCAGCATCGACAGCAGCCTGTTCCTCGCGCTCGGCCTGCGCGTCGGCGAGCACCACTCGGTCAACCTGACGGCCACGCGCCTGCGCCAGTCCGAGGATGACACCCAGATCGACGAGGGCCTGACCAGTTCGGGCAACATCGACCGCATCACCCAGCTCGAGTGGGTCGAAAACTCGCTCGACACCATCCAGCTCGCCGGCGAGCACAGCTTCCCCGAGTGGAACGACCTCTATGTGAAGTGGCAGGCCACCGATGCCGCCGCCGGTCGCTACTCGCCGAACACGCGCGAGTTCCGTTTCACCTTCGACGATTTTCTCGAGGACTTCATCTTCGAGAGCTTCAACCAGCAGCGCTTCGATGATCTCGAGGACGACGCCACCGACTACAGCCTCGATCTGCGCATGCCGCTCGAGTTTCACGAGAGCCTGGATCTCACCGTCCAGGCCGGCGCCGCGCAGCTCGATCGTGATCGCGTTTCCAGCATCCGCCGCTTCCGTTTCTCCGGCCGTCGCCCGCAGGGCCCGATCTTCAACTACGAGGACCTGCTGCAGCCGGGCAACATCGGGCCGACCGGCCTGCGCCTCGAGGAAGGCACGCTGTCGAGCGACAATTACACCGCCAGCCAGCGCCTGGATGCGTATTACCTGATGCTCGATGTGGGCTGGCGCGACTGGCGCGCCAACCTGGGTGTGCGCCAGGAGGACATGCTGCAGACGGTGACCACGGTACGGCCCTTCGATCCGAACGCGACGCCCGAAGTGGGCATCCTCGACAGCAGCGATCGGCTGCCGGCGGCTTCGCTGACCTGGGCCTATTCGGAGAAGGCGCAGCTGCGCTTCGCCTACAGCACCACGCTGTCGCGCCCGGATATTCGCGAGCAGACCCGCGCCAACTTCGTCGATCCCTTGCTCGATGTGCGCGTCGAGGGCAACCCCGACCTCGTGCAGGCCGAGATCGACAACCTCGATCTGCGCTGGGAGTACTATTTCAACAGCCTCGAAAGCGTCTCGGTGGCGCTCTTCAGCAAGCGCTTCACCAATCCCATCGAGCTGGTCAGCGTGCCCGCCTCGGGCAACCTCTTGCAGATCCGCAATGCCGACAGCGCGACCAATGTGGGCATCGAGCTGGATGTCTATGTGTCGATGGCGGGCGTCGGCGAGTACAACCGGTTGCCCGGCTTCCTGCGTGGGCTGCCGTGGAAGGACATCTACTTCGGCGCCAACTATGCGCGCATCGATTCGGAGATCGACCTCGGCGACAACCAGGGCATCCAGACCAATGCCCTGCGGCCGCTGCAGGGCCAGTCCAAGTACGTCGGCAATGCCTCGTTGTCCTACCAGCATCCGGAAGGGCGGACGGAAGCGACCTTGCTCTACAACATCTTCGGCGAGCGCATCTCGCGCGTCGGCGTCAACGGCTTGCCGGACATCTACGAGCAGCCCTTCGGTCAGCTCGACTTCACGCTGTCACACAAGCTGCCGTGGGCCGGCTGGAAGAGCAAGCTGCGCCTGCGCAACCTGCTCGATCCGGAAGTGGAGTTCAGCCAGGGCGGCGAGCCGACGCGGGCTTTCCGCAAGGGCCGGGAAGCGGCCTTCTCGATCGAGTGGTCCTTCTGACACAAAAACGCAACCTGATCGCGCGTTGACTGCAACATCGGGCACCTAAGGTACGGTCGCTGTCGATAACCCGACGCCCGTCCCCAGCTGCTGGAGTTGCTCATGATTTCCCATCGCAAGACCTTGCTCGCCGCCGCCTGCGTGTTCGCGCTCGCTGGCCAGGCCCAGGCCACTGTCGTTACCGAAGCCTTCGATGGCTCCTGGACCGACCTCAACCCGATCGGCACGAACAAGGGCCTGCTGCTCGACGTCCTGCCGGACCAGAATGTGGCTTTCGGTGCCTTCTTCACCTACGCCAACGACGGCTCGCAGATCTGGGTCGTGATCCAGACCAGCCTGGTCAACGGTCAGAACGCCTACACCAACGTCCCGGTGCTGCGCTTCACCGGCGGCCGCTTCAGCGAAGCCGGTAGCCCCGCCCAGGACACGCTGGGTACGGCCAATGTCTCCTTCAGCTGCTCGCAGATCTCGCTGGCGATCACGCCTGCCGCCGGCTCCAACCTGGCGCCGGCCAGCTTCACCTTCGTGCCCTCGCTGGGCCTGAAGAAGCTCACCAGCGGCCAGTGCAACGATCCCCTGCCGCAGTGCCCGACCGGCACCACGGCCGACGGTGACGACTGCCGCCTGCCGAACAGCATCGCCAACACGCTCTACCTGCCGGCTGGCAAGAAGTACATCGTCCGTGGCCAGGTGGCGGTCGAGGCCGGTGGTCGCCTGGTGATCGCCCCGGGCGTCACCGTGCAGGGTTCGACCGATCGCAGCTCGCCGAACTTCATCGCGGTCAAGCGCGACGGCCGCATCTATGCCGAGGGCACCGCCGAGCAGCCGATCACCTTCACCGGCCCCGAAGCCACCCCGGGCTCCTGGGCGGGCATCGTGCTCAACGGCCGCTCGGTGTGCAATGACGCGACCGAGACCCAGTCCTGCCAGTTCGAGGCGGTCCCCGAACTGCAGTACGGCCAGGTTCCGCCGATCGTCAACGACAGCTCCGGTGCGCTGCGCTACGTGCGTATCCGCTGGGCCGGCCAGCAGATCGCGCCGAACGAGGAGCTGAACTCGCTCACCCTCAACGCCGTGGGCAATGGCACCGTCCTCGAGTACGTGCAGGTCGACGGTGGTCTCGACGATGGCTTCGAGATGTTCGGCGGCACCGTCAACGGCAAGTACCTGGTGTGCTCGAACATGGGTGACGACTGCTTCGACTTCGACCAGGGCTACAGCGGCAAGATCCAGTTCGCGCTGGGCTTCCAGGGCAGCAACCCGGACATCGGCGGCGATTCGAACGGCATCGAGTCGGACAACGACAATCCGGCCAGCGACAAGCTGCCGCGCACGCTGCCGACAGTCTCGAACCTGACGCTGGTGGGTGCCGGCACGGTCGGCAACGAGGGCATGCGCATCCGCCGCGGCTCGGGTGGCAACTACTCGAATGTCGTCGTGACCGGTTACCGCGATCGCTGCGTCAACCTGGTCGATGCGCAGACCTACGCGCTCAGCTCCGCCACGATGAGCGGCAACCAGTTGACGATGAAGAACTCCTTCGTCGGCGGCTGCCTGAACGGCTTGTTCGAGGACAATGCCAATGCCGCTTACCTGGTCAGCGCCTGGTATGGCGCCGGCGCCGGCAACGGCACCGGTGATGCGCTGCTCAACGGCTTCCTGCCGCAGGCGGCTTCCCCGGTCCTGCTCGGCGGCGAGGCTCCGAGCGATCCCTTCTTCCGCCCGACCAGCTATCGCGGCGCCTTCGCCGGCCCGAACGACAACTGGACGGCCGGCTGGACGGTCAACATCCCGCGCTGAGATTGAAGCGATCGCCGGCGCGATCGCGACAAAGATTGGCACTCCCTCGGGGCGCGACGCAGGTCGCGCCCCTTTTTTTTGCGGGACTCGGGAAAAGCATTTTGTCCGCAAAGGACGCAAAG
>JANJUH010000310.1 GCA_024710675.1 Lysobacterales bacterium | reverse complement strand
CGGCCGGCTGATGCTGACCGCAGAAGGCCTGGTCAAGCGTTACCGCGGTCGCGAGGTCGTCCGCGGCGTCAACTGTCACCTCGGGCCAGGCGAGGTCGTCGGCCTGCTCGGTCCCAATGGCGCCGGCAAGACCACCTGTTTCTACATGATCGTCGGCATGGTCGCGGCCGACAAAGGCCGCATCGAGATCGATGGTCGTGACGTCACGGGTCTCGCGATGGCTGACCGTGCGCGCCTCGGTATCGGTTACCTGCCGCAGGAGCCGAGCGTGTTCCGCCGCCTGTCGGTGGAAGACAACCTGCTGACAGTGCTCGAGATGCGCCGTGACCTGACCAAGCGCGGTCGCACCGTGGTGCTCGAATCGCTGCTCGAAGAGCTGCAGGTCACCCACCTCCGTGGCCAGCTCGGGCAGAGCCTGTCCGGCGGCGAGCGCCGCCGCGTCGAGATCGCGCGGGCGCTGGCGGCCAAGCCGCGTTTCATCATGCTCGACGAGCCCTTCGCCGGCGTCGACCCGATTTCGGTGGGCGAGATCCAGTCCGCTGTCGCGCACCTCAAGGAGCGCGGCATCGGTGTGCTGATCACCGACCACAACGTGCGCGAGACCCTCGGCATCTGCGATCGCGCCTATGTGCTGAACGCGGGCGAAGTGCTCGCCGAAGGCAGCCCCGAGCAGATCCTGCGCCACCCCAAGGTGCGCGAGGTCTACCTTGGCGAGAAGTTCCGGATGTAGCGGGGATGGCCATGCGCAGACGCTTCGTCGGTACCCTGGTTGGTCGCGCAGTGCTGCTGGTCCTGGCGGTTCCCCTGTTGCTGATGGCGCTGGTCGTGGTAGCCGAGGACATCGACTACCGACGCCACTCGATCAAGGTGGAAGGGGTGGTCGTGGCGCACGAGTCCGAGAACCCGTATGACTCGCGCGATCTGAAGGCGCGCGTTCGCTTCCGTGTGCCTGGCGCGGAGGGCGGACAGGGATCGGAACATGAGATGCTCGTCCCCATCGCCGGCAGTCTGCTGGACTATCCGCCAGGCAAGCGCGTGCCGGTTTACGTCGCCTCCCATTGGCCCCTGGATGCACGGGTCGATCCCTGGGGCGCATGGGTGTTCCTGGGGATCGCCTTGGCCTTCGGCTTGATCGCGTGGTTTTGGCCCGTGAGGCGGTGATCGAGGTGAGCGATCGCGACCTCGTGAAACATTCGGGCTACTCTGCGCGGATCCGAAAGCTGGGAGGCACCGCCATGCAGATCGACTGGTGTTTCGATTTCCTCTCGCCTTTCGCCTACCTGCAGGCGGTGACCCACGCCGACCTGCTGGCGCGGCCCGATGTGCGTTTGCGGCCGGTGTTGCTGGCGGCCATCCTCGATCACCATGGCCAGCGTGGTCCCGCCGAGATTCCGGCCAAGCGCCTGCACACCTATCGCTACGTGCAATGGCTGGCATGCGCACGCGATGTGCCGCTGCGCTTCCCGCCGGCGCACCCCTTCAACCCGCTGAAGCTGCTGCGCCTGGCGATCGCACTGGGCAGCACGCCCGAGGTGGTGCGCACGATCTTCGAATTCCTCTGGCGCGACGGTCATTCGCCGGACGAGGACTGGACGGTGCTGCTGGCCCGCCTTGGCGTCGCCGATGACACGCCGCTCATCGCCGATCCGGAGGTCAAGGCTGCCTTGCGCGCGAATACCGAGGACGCGATCGCCTCCGGTGTGTTCGGCGTGCCGAGTTTCGTCGTCGACGGCGAGGTCTTCTGGGGCGAGGACGCCACGCCGATGCTGCGCGCCTTCCTCGCCGACCAAACGCTGTTCGGCAGCGAAGAGATGCAGCGCATCGCCAGTCTGCCGGTGGCCGCAAGCCGGCTGTGAGTGGTGGAAGGGCGAGTGGCCCGGGTGGTTGACGCCAGGGCAGCCGCTGGGATTCTGCGTCCCTCCGGGCGCGCAGCACCTTGCGCGCGTGGGATCACGCCCATGTGAATCTGCGATATCCTTCGCCACGCTTGCGGGTCGGAGCTGCTCATTTCCGGCCCGGCCCGCCCTCATTCATGAGAAAGGATCTTCCGATGCCCGCCTTCGCCCGCGCCGCCCTGCTGATGTCCTCGGCCCTGTTGTGCTCCACCGTGGCCTTTGCCGACGAGTACGCCGCCAAGGGCGCGCCGTTCCAGGGCGTGCGCATCGCGTCTCCGGAAGCGACGATCAATTACACGGGCAACACCACCGGTGGCCCGACCTGGGCGCGACCGATCGCGGTCAGCGCGACCAACTGTGGTACCTCGATTTCCGGCGTGGGTTCGGCAACGCCGTACAGCACGCAGCAGTTCTTCGTCGACACGGCCGGCTCGTATGACATCACCAGCGTGCAGGGCACGGGTGGCACCGCGGCGCCTGAAGGCGGTTTCGATGGCTACATTTTCGTCTATCGCGGCTCCTTCGATCCCGCCAACCAGTTCGCCAACTGTGTGGGCGGCAACGACGACGGCGCCGGTGGCATCGGCACCTCGGGCATGCTCGGTGTCCCGCTGGATGCGAACCAGACCTACATCATCGTGACCACCGGCTTCGGCAATACCGACTTCGGGCCATTCCAGAACACGATCGCCGGTCCTGGCAACATCACGCTCGGCGCCTTCATCGCCGCTCCGGCGGTCCCGGTCGATACCCTGCGCACCGGTGGCCTGATCGCACTGATGCTGCTGCTCGCCTCGGCGGCCTTCGTGGTGATCCAGCGCCGCAACTGATCCACCCGCTCATCGAGTCCTGTCATCGGCCGGGCCTGGTGCCCGGCCGATGTCGTTTCCGGGACGCGGATTCGCAGCGCTTGCCGTGACCAATGGCCGGCGATGCCGGCTTTTCATCGGGCCTACACTGCCGGCCGACCTGACTGCCGGAGTGTCCAATGCCTGCCACCCGTCGCGACCTGCTCAAGCTCGGTGCCCTGGCAATGGCCGGCAGCGCCAGTGCCAACACCGCCACGACCACCGTGCGGGTGCGCGCGCCGGTCGAGCGTGCCGAGCGCCCGCTGAACATCCTGATCCTCGGCGGCACCGGCTTCACCGGCCCGCATCAGGTGCGCTACGCGCTGGCGCGCGGGCACAAGTTGACCCTGTTCAATCGTGGTCGCCGCCCGCAGGACTGGCCGGGCGAGGTCGAGGAGCTCACCGGTGATCGCAACACCGGCGATGTGGCGGCACTGAAGGACCGGAAATGGGATGTCTGCATCGACAACCCCACCAGCGTCCCGTTCTGGGTCCGCGACGTGGGCCAGGTCCTGGCGGGGAATGTCGATCAGTACGTCTTCATTTCGACGATCTCGGTCTACGCCGGAACCGAACAGGTGGGAATGGACGAGGACGCAGCGCTCGCGGTCTACCAAGGCAAGGACGCGCTCGCCGAGACCCGCGATAGCCTGATGGCGAACCTGGCGCTGTACGGTCCGCTCAAGGCCGCCTGCGAGGCCGAGGCGCGCAAGCATTTCGGCGAGCGGACCACGGTCGTGCGCCCGGGCCTGATCGTCGGCCCCGGCGACGAGACCGATCGCTTCAGCTACTGGCCGTTGCGACTCGCCAAGGGCGGTGATGTGCTCGCGCCATCGAAGGATGGCGCCGACCCGGTGCAGTTCATCGATGCCCGTGACCTCGCCGAGTTCACGATCCGCCTGGTCGAACAGCGCGCCTACGGCACCTACAATGCGACCGGCCCCGACTACGAAATGTCGGTCGCGGCGATGCTCTACGGCATCCGGGCCGTGACCACGGCCGGCGCGCGCCTGCATTTCGTGCCGGCCGAGTTCCTTGCCGAGCAGAAGGTCGCGCCCTGGGGCGACATGCCGGTGTGGGTGCCCGCGCAGGGCGAGACCGCCGGTTTCTCGCGCGTCAGCATCGCCCGCGCGCTGAAGCAGGGGCTGACCTTCCGCCCGCTCGCAACCACCGCGGCCGACACGCTCGCCTGGTTTGCTGCGCAGCCAGCCGAGCGTCAGGCGACGGTGCGTGCGGGGATCAAGGCCGAGCGCGAGGCCGAGGTGCTGGCGGCATGGAAGGCGCGTGGCTGAGGCGCGTGTCCGGATCGATCGCATTTCCGCGTTCCCCCGTTCCGAAGCGGAAGGACCGGCCCGCGTGGCGGGTCCGGGCCTTTCGCATGGATCAGGAGAACAGGCATGCGAGTCGGGACAATCCATCGGTGGTGTGTGGGTGCGGCGATCTGGGCCAGCGTGGCCGTCTCGCCGGCGGGTGCGGTCGATTTCAACGGCGGTGGCGCGGCCATACCGGACAACAATCCGAACGGCGTCAACATCAACTTCAACGTGACCGGACTGACCACGCCGGTCGAGCGGGTGCGGGTGTCGATCACGATGAACCACACCTTCGCCGGGGATCTCGTCGCGACGCTGCGCTCGCCCTTCGGCATCTCGCGCCTGGTGCTGTTCGGGCGCGTCGGGCTCAGGCGCAGCGGCAACTCCGGCGCATCGGCCAACCTAGATGGCACTTACGTGTTCAACGACCTGGCGACCGGGGACCTCTGGGCCAGCGCCGCCGGACTCACCACCTTCGCCGTGATTCCGCCGGGCAGCTACCGGACGAGCACCGCCGGGGCCCCCGCCCTCAGCGACGTCGGCGGCTGCACCACACGCCTCGGCCCCGCGTTCCAGGGACTCACGGGACAGTTTGCGAACGGCACCTGGACCC
>JANJUH010000244.1 GCA_024710675.1 Lysobacterales bacterium | reverse complement strand
ATGAACCTCGTCGGCATCGAGGGCCGCGGCGAGAGCGTGTGGTTGGGCTTCTTCCTGTGCGAGGTGCTGGGGCGCTTCGCCGAGCTGGCTGAAGCCCGCGGCGACCACGATTTCGCAGGCTTGTGCCGCGGCGAGGGCGCGGCGCTGCGCGAGCGCATCGAGCACCACGCCTGGGATGGCGACTGGTACCGCCGCGCGTGGTTCGACGATGGCACGGTGCTGGGCTCGGCGCAGGGTGCGGAGTGCCGCATCGACTCGATCTCGCAGAGCTGGTCGGTGCTCGCCGGCGTTGCCGACGAGGCACGCTCGCGGCGCGCGATGCAGGCGGTCGATGCGCATCTTGTGCGGCGCGCCGACGGCCTCGTCCAGCTGCTCTATCCGCCCTTCGACAGCGCCAGGCCCGAGAGCGCCAGCGACAGTGGGTCAAGCCTCGACCCCGGCTACATCCGCGGCTATGTGCCGGGCGTGCGCGAGAATGGCGGGCAGTACACCCACGCCGCGATCTGGGCGGCGATGGCCTTTGCCGCACTCGGCGACGGCGAGCGGGCGTGGGCGCTGCTGCGCATCATCAATCCGGTCAACCACACGCGCTCGCGAGCGGCCGTCGAGCGCTACAAGACCGAGCCTTACGTCGTTGCCGCCGATGTCTATGCGCGTGCGCCGCACACCGGGCGCGGCGGCTGGAGCTGGTACACCGGCTCGGCGGGCTGGATGTACCGGCTGATGGTGGAGTCGCTGCTGGGCTTGCGCGTGGAAGGCGATCGGCTATGGCTGGTGCCGACGCTGCCGGCCGAGTGGCCGCAGCTCAGAATTCACTACCGTTATCGGGAAACCGTGTACCACATCCTCGCCGTGCAGTTCGCCGCCCGCGGCGATGCGGCGGGCGGTCTTCAGCGTGTGAGGCTTGATGGGGCGGAACTGGCCGAGCGCACGATCACACTCGTGGACGATCGGCGCGAGCATCGGGTCGAGGTGGATTGCTGGCGCGAGGCCGAAGCCGAGGGCCTGGGCGGCGGGGGGTGAGCGCAGCGCGCTGGCGCCGGGCGCCGTCACGCAGGGGGCACGCAGTTGGCGTGCGTCCGGTTCAACGTGGGGTGATCAGCGGAACGGTGTCGTTGGCGTGCTTCTTGGCCTGCTTGGCGGCTTTCTTCTCCTTCGGGTCGAGGGCGGGCTGCTTCTTGGTTTCCTTGTTGCTTTTCCGGATCTTGTTCATGGTCGTGCTCCTGATGCGGACCGGCGAATACCGTCCCTCTTCACTATAGGCCGATGGGGGGCAGAAAACCGGCGCCGCCAAAAGATCGCTTCGCAGATGGCCCGTTCAGATCGCCGACGACTCGCCCTCGAGCCTTGCCATGTCCTCGGCCAGCGCCAGCGCGTGACGGGCGCGCGCCAGGGCAAGCCTGGATTGATGGCATGCCGCAGCACGAAACTCCGGATGCTCGAACACGGACAGGGCGCGCAGGGTTTTCTGCAGCCGGATGCCGACCGCGAGCGTGCCGGCGCCCGACTCGGAGATCGGCGAGAAGGCATCGTCGAACAGATCGTCGACCGCCAGCGCCGGAATGAAGACGTGGGGGTAGAAGATCTCGCTTTCGTGTTCGCGGCGCTCGGCCAGAATGGCGAGCACGCGCACCAGCGCGGCCATGGTTGCGATCGCCGTGCCGGGGTCGTTGATGGCGGGGGAGAGCGCCTTCGACGCGATCTCCGACAACACGATGAGACCGAAGCGCGGGTCCTGGTCGAAGGAGCGCCGGGCGCCGACATTGAAGGCAGCGCGTACCGCGTCGATAGCGGCCTCGTCCGGGGTGAAGTCGAGCCATGCGATCGGATTTGCGGTGTCGACGAACGCGCCCGGCAGGGCTTCGACATGGATCTCGCCGCCGGCCACTGCAGCCAGCCGATCCAGCGCCTCGACGTCGATGTGCTGCACGGAGCCGATCCGGGCGCTGGTCACCGCCGCGACCGTTGGCGGCGGCCCGGCGCGCACGCGCGCGCCGATGCAGGGGTGCTTCCAGCGTGCGCGCATGGCATGGACGGCGGCGGCTTCGACACGGTCGATGGCGTCGCCCACCCGGCCGAAGCGCGCCAGAAGGTCGATCCAGCGCAGCAGGGTGATGACGATGACGCCGATCGTGCCGACGAACAGCACCACCCGCCCGCTGTCGCCGTAGACGCCGGCGTTGAGCGCGATGATGCCGACCAGGCTGAAGAGAAAGCTGCCGACGAAGGTGGCGAGCGCGTTCTGCGCGCTGCTGTCCTGGATCAGCAGTTCGGCGACCCGTGGCGTGGTCGCGCTCGACGCGCTGGCGTAGGCCGACACCATGGTCGCGAGCGAGAAGGTGGTCACCGCCAGCATGCTCGAGGCCAGGATCTGCAGCACGTTGCCGACCGAGTCGGCACCGATCCTGCCTGACCAGTCGGCGGGAATCAGGGGGGCGAGGGCAATGCCGATGATGGCAGTGAAGATGCCGGCCACGGCAAAGATGCTCGCCCGCACCCACAGGCGGCGAGCGAGTTCGGTGATCAACCAGCGCAGATTCGGCACGCTCGACGCCTCCGGTGCAGCTCAGGACGACCCTGAAGTACCGGGATTATGGCGCCTGGAGCGTGCCTTCCGCTGCCTTGGCGTGCGCCTTGTCGATCAGGAACGACGTCCGTTGATCACCTGGAGCAGGATGACGATGATCGCGATCACCAGCAGGACGTGGATGAAGCCGCCGATGGTGGTCGACGTGACCAGCCCGAGCAGCCACAGGATGAGCAGTATGACGGCGATGGTGTAGAGCATGGGGTCCTCCGTTCTCGTGTGTGCAGGCTCCACTATCGACGCGCCTGCGGCTGGCGTCGGTATCCTGGCGCACACAGGGCGTGGAGAGGTCTTCAGGTGCCCTCATGCACGTCGAACAGCTGATAGCGGTTGCGCCCGGTCTGCTTGGCCCGGTACATCGCCTGGTCGGCATGGCGCAGCAGCTGGTCGGCATCCGAGGCGTCCTCCGGGTAGAGCGTCACGCCGATGCTGGCGGAGACCTGCAGCGTGGTGCCGGCCAGGGACACCGGAGCCGAGGCCGATTCGAGCAGGCGCACGAGCATCGGCGTGGAGTCGCGCAGGTGCTCGAGATCGACCAGCACGGCGACGAATTCGTCGCCACCGATGCGTGCGAGGGTGTCGCCTTCGCGCAGGGCCGCCTTCATGCGCTGGGCGAGGGTGATCAGCAGCTCGTCGCCGACCGGGTGCCC
>JANJUH010000288.1 GCA_024710675.1 Lysobacterales bacterium | reverse complement strand
CGGCCGGCTTCCTGCCCGGTGGCAACAGTGCCGCGACCATTACAGTGCGGGTGGACACGGCCCTCGCGAATGCCACTTACCCGATCCGCGTCGATCTCTACCGTGGCGACTGCGGCGGCGGCAGCCGGGCGCTGCTGGCGAGCACCGTCATCGAAGCCATCGATGCGCAACTGCCACGCGAGCTGCCGGTGAATGCTGCCGATGGCGGCAACCTGCTGCCGCTGACCGCGCTGGCCGTCGATGCCGCCGGCAACACCAGCGAATTCGCGCCGATGGTGGGCGATGCGCTGGCGGCGGGTGGCTTCGAGGACGTGCCCACCGCGCTGCCGGCGGGGCGCTGTCGCTGAGCGGCGATCGCGCCCGAGGGCGATCCTACGGAAGGCGCGAGACCCGTCGCCAACCGTAGGAGCGCGCTCTGCGCGCGAAAGGTCCTTGCCGCAAACCCTGATCGCGCACGAGGGCGCTCCTACGCAAGGCGCGAGGCTCCGCACGGCAACCGCTTCCCCTTCCTTCCGGCCCATGGGCCTTCACGCCGGACGCGCTATCTTCGCGTGCTCGATCACGCCGGAGTGCCGCCATGTCGGTCCACGAGACACCTTTCGCGCGCCTGCGCCTGCCGGCGCTGTCCTTCGCGCTGACCTTGCTGCTTGGCGCCTGCGCGCAAGCGCCGACGACGCCGGAGGCCGTGCCGGCTGCGGTCACGGCGCCCGCACTGCCGCCCGACACCTCCGCAGCGCTGCCGGCACCGGCGATCACGCCGCCGGTCGCGAAGAAGGTCGATTTCGCGGTCCCCGGTCCGCACGGCGCACGCAATGATCCCTACTACTGGCTGCGCGACGACACCCGCAGCAAGCCGGAGGTCCTCGACCATCTGCGCGCCGAGCACGCCTACTTCGAGGCCCGCTTCGCGCCGATGCAGGGACTCAAGCAGAAACTCTTCGAGGAGATGCGCGCGCGGATCAAGGAGGATGACTCGAGCGTGCCGACCTTCGAGGACGGCTACTGGTACTCCACGCGTTTCGCCACCGGCCAGCAGTATCCGATCTTCGTCCGCCGCAAGGGGACGCTGGAGGCGCCGGAGGAAGTGATCCTCGACGGCAACGAGCATGCCGCCGGCAAGAGCTACTACCAGGCGGCAAACCTCGTCGTCAGCGAGGACGGCCGCATCATGGGCGTGGCCGAGGATTTCGTGGGCCGTCGCGAATACACGCTGCGCTTCAAGGACCTCACGACCGGCCAGTGGCTGCCGGACGAGATCGTCAACGTCGATGCCTCGCTGGTCTTCGCCGATGACAACCGCACCGTGTTTTTTGTGGAAAAGGACCCGCAGACCCTGCTGCCCTTCCGCGTCAAGCGCCACCGCCTGGGTGAGGCCATCGACAAGGCGGTCACCGTCTACGAGGAGAAGGACAACACCTTCTACACCGGCATCTTCCGCAGCAAGAGCGATCGCTGGCTCGCCATCTACCTCGGCAGCACGCTGACCACCGAGATGCGCATGCTGCCGGCCGACCAGCCGACCGGCGAGTTCCAGGTCTACCTGCCGCGCGAGCGCGGCCACGAGTATTCGGTGGACGATGCCGGCTCGCTCTTCGTGATCCGCAGCAACAAGGACGCGCAAAACTTCCAACTGCTGACCGCGCCGCCGGTGGTGCCGGCCGATCCCGCCACCTTCAAGCCGCTGCTACCGCATCGCAGCGACGCGCTGGTCCAGGGCTTCGACGTCTACCCGGACCGCGTTGCCGTCAACGAGCGCTCCGGCGGCCTGCGCAAGATCCGCATCGTGCCGCTCGCGGGTGGCGACAGCGAACTGCTCGGTGCCGAGGAACCGGCCTACGTGATGGGCCTGATCGGCTCGGCCGAACTCGACCAGCCGACGCTGCGCTACACCTACACCTCGCTGACCACACCGCCGACCACCTATGAGCTCGACTTCCGCACCGGCGAGCGCAAGCTGCTCAAGCGCGAGCCGGTGCTGGGCGACTTCGACCCGGCCAACTACGTCACCGAGTTCCGCTTCGCACCGGCGCGTGATGGCGCCCAGGTGCCGGTCTGGCTGGTCTATCGCAAGGGCACGCCGATCGACGGCAGCGCCCCGCTTTACCAGTACGCCTACGGCTCGTATGGCTCCAGCCAGGATCCGTCCTTCCGCTCCAGCATCCTGTCCTTGCTCGACCGCGGCTTCGTCTACGCGATCGCCGCGATCCGCGGCGGCCAGGAGATGGGCCGGCAGTGGTACGAGGACGGCAAGCTGCTGAAGAAGAAGAACAGCTTCACCGACTTCGTCGACGTCACCGACTACCTGGTTCGCGAAGGCTACGGCGCGAAGGACAAGGTCTTCGCGATGGGCGGCAGCGCCGGTGGCCTGCTGGTGGGCGCGGTGATCAACGATGCACCGGACCGCTACCGCGGCGTCATCGCGCACGTGCCTTTCGTCGATGTCGTGACGACCATGCTCGACGACAAGCTGCCGCTGACCACCGGCGAGTACGACGAGTGGGGTAACCCCGCGGACAAGATCTACCACGACTACATGCTGTCGTACTCGCCCTACGACCAGGTCAAGACGCAGGCCTACCCGGCGCTGCTGGTGACCACCGGCCTGCATGACAGCCAGGTGCAGTACTTCGAGCCGGCCAAGTGGGTCGCGCGACTGCGCGAGCTGAAGACCGACCAGAACCCGCTGCTGTTCAAGGTCAACATGGAAGCTGGCCACGGCGGCCGCTCGGGGCGCTTCAACCGCCTCGAGGAGACCGCCGAGGACTACGCCTTCATGCTGGGGCTGCTCGGGGAGCGCTGATCGATTCGGGCCGGGCGCCGCCGCGACGGCGCCCGGTTTGATCCAGGTCCAGACGGACGCTGCGGATTGGCCGCATCGTCCGCCGCAACGGCGATTGTCGCGGCGGATGGGCAGCCATGGAGAGCAGTGAAGTCCTGGTCATTGGTGCCGGCATCAGCGGCCTCGCCTTCGCCGCCGAAGCCGTCCGGCGCGGCCGCAAGGTCAGGGTGCTGGAACGGGAGTCGCAGCTCGGCGGGTGTCTCGCCTCTCGCCGCAGCGCCGACGGCTACTGGCTCGAGCTCGGCGCCCACACCACCTACAACAGTTACGGCGGCTTTCTGGACCTGGCCGCGCAGGCCGGCGTGCTGCCGGCCTTGCTGCCGCGCGGGCCAGCCCGCGCGCACTTCGGCCTGTTGCGCGGCGCTGATTGCCGTTGGCTGACGCCACCGAAAATCCTGCTCGAACTCGACTGGCTGGAAGCCGCGCCGCGCCTGCTCTTTGCGCTGCTGGCCGGCAAGCGCGGCCTGACCATGCGCGAGTACCACGCGCGCCTGCTCGGCCCGCGCAATTACGCCCGGGTGCTCGCACCCTTCCTCGCGGCCGTGCCCTCGCAGCAGGCCGACGATTTCCCCGCCGAAGGTCCGGGCTCGCTGTTCAAGAAGCGGCCGCGCCGCAAGGAATTCCCGCGCAGCTACGGCTTCGATGGCGGACTGGGCGTGGTCACCGAGGGTCTCGCGCGATTGCCGGGCATCGAAGTCGTCCGCGGCGCGGCGGTCGAATCGCTGCGCCAGGAAGGCGATGCGTTCGTGGCGATCACCACCGATGGCCGGGCTTACGCCGCGCCAGTGGTGGCGCTCGCCGCGAGCATCGACGAATCGACGCGGCTGGCCCGCACCTGCTTCCCCAAACTGGCCGCCGCACTCGGGGGCATCGCATCGGTCCGGATCGATAGCGTCGGCGTGGTGCTACCGAAGGGACGCGTTCGGCTTCCGGAGGCGGCTTTCATCGCAGCGGCGGACGATGTCTTCCACTCGGTCGTCACCCGCGACCCCTTCCCGGATACAGCTCGGCGCGCCTTCACCTTCCACTTCCGCGCCGGGCTCACGCCCTCGCAACGTCTGGCGCGAATGGCAGAGGTCCTCGCCGTCCCCGCATCAATGCTCGGCGACACGATGGCATGGTCACACGTCCTGCCCTCGCCCCGGCTGGGCCATGGAGAGCGCCTCGCCGTGATCGATCAGCTGCTGACTGGCGAGAGAC
>JANJUH010000257.1 GCA_024710675.1 Lysobacterales bacterium | reverse complement strand
TGTGGGTCAGCACCCACCGCTCGGTCGAGGGCATCCTCGGCTACCCCGCACGCCTGGGCTCGAGGGTCGGGGCCGGCGATCGCGCGGAAGCGCTGGTCGCCGAGATGGAAGCGGCGATTGCCACCGCGCGTCGGCTCGCCGAGGCGCTGCCGCGGCGTCCGCGCGTCTACTTCGAGGAATGGGACGAGCCGATGATCAGCGCGATCCGCTGGGTCAGCGAGCTGATCGGGATCGCCGGCGGCGAGGACATCTTCCCGGAAAAGGCCGCCGCCTCGCTGGCGCGTCAGCGCATCGTCGCCGATCCGGCCGAAGTCATCGCTCGGGCACCGGAGCTGATCCTCGGCTCCTGGTGCGGCAAGAAGTTCCTGCCGGCACGCGTTTGCGCGAGGCCGGGATGGGACTCGGTCCCTGCGATCGCGAACCGACAGGTCCACGAGATCAAGAGCGCGATCATCCTGCAGCCGGGGCCGGCGGCGATCCTCGATGGCTTGCCGATCCTCTCGCGCCTGATCGCGGGCAGCGTGCGATGAGCCTGTGGCTGTTGCCTTCCCAGGCGACCATCGAGCGCCTCGCCCTGCCGGGCCTGTCGACGCTGCTGGGACGCGCCGATACCTTGCCGGCGATCGAGCCGGGCCTTGATGCCGTGCTGGCGGCGCACTTCGGTGCAGCGCCGCCCTGGGCAGTGCTGCTGGCGGGAAAGCCGGCACCGACGGGTCGTCGCTGGTTGCTCGCCGACCTCGTCCATGCGCTGCCGGACATCAACGGCGCACGGCTGATGGCGATCGCCGCCGACCGGCCCGGAACCGATCCGGACCGCGATGCCGCCTTCGCTGCGCTGGCGCCCTGGCTGGCCGAGGAGGGCATCGACATCGCATGGCAACGCGATGGCCGGGCCTTGCTGCAGGCGCCGGCAGACATCGGCGATCCACCGATGCCGGCGCCAGATGCCGCACTGGGCCGCGATCTGCGCGTCGCATTGCCGACCGACCTGCGCTGGCAGCGGCGGATCAACGAGTACCAGATCCTGCTCGCCCAGCAGCCGGCCATCCGCGACGGCCGCTGCCCCTGGAACACGCTGTGGTTCTGGGGCGGTGGCGGAGCGCCGCTGCCGGCGCAGCGCTGGGACAGTGCCGATCCTCTTCTTTCGGCGCTGGCCTCCCAGGCCACTGCGAGTGCATCCCTGCACCTGGACCTTCGCGACCCCGCGCGCCTGGCCGAACGCTGGCATGCCGGGCTGCGCCCCACGCGCGCCACATTGCGCAGCGCCGACGGCGCCGGCTGGGATGTCAGGCGCTGGCAGGGCTGGCGCTTCTGGCGCCGCTGAGGCGCCCAGGTAGCCCGTGGTGACCGCCGCAGGCGGACTCCGCGGGAAGGCCTTGCAGCCAGCCCCCCCGGGCAGGCGCGTGGCGCCAGCCCGGGCCACTGGGCTGGCGCTGCACCCCTCAAGGCGCCGTCAGCGCCCACTCGCAGGAACGCGCGTTCTCGCTGCGGTATGGCGGCAGCACCGGGTAGTAGCGGATGCGCTGGCAGCCATCGCCGGTGTCATAGGGATGCCAGCGGACGGCGGGACTGAATTCGAGGCGCAGGTTCGCGCTCGGCAGTTTCTGGAAGAGCGCCGTCCACACCCGGAGTGCGCCGGTGGCGCCCGACAGCCTGGTCGGCTGGTTGTCGTCGCGGCCCAGCCAGACCACGCCGAGGTGCTCGCCGGTGTAGCCGGCATACCAACTGTCGCGCCAGTCGTCCGAGGTGCCGGTCTTGCCGGCCGAATCGAGCTTGACGCCACCACCGCCGGCCAGGCTCGCTGCGGTGCCCGACAACGTGGTCTCGTTCAGCGCGACGGTGACCAGCTTGACCACGTCGGCGCCGCTGGCTTCACCCGGCGGGCGCGGGTAGCGGGTCAGCGGCTTGCCGTCGGCACCGAGCACCGCACGCACCGCGCTGACCGGCACTGGCGTGCCGCCGCTGGCCAGTAGCTGGTAGAGCTGGGTCATCTCGAGCGGGCTCAGGTCCACCGAGCCCAGGATCATCGAGGGCTGCGGGTCGCGCGGGGCCGGCACGCCCAGGCTCTGCATCAGGCGGGCGAGGCGGGGGACGCCGATGTCGAGGCCGACGCGCGCCGTGGCAATGTTGTACGAGCGCGCCAGCGCATCGACCAGCGGCACCTGGCCGTGGCTCTTGCGATCGTAGTTCTTCGGCGACCAGGTCTTGCCGGTCGGCAGGCGCAGCAAGAAGGGTTCGTCGTCGACCAGGCTGGCCAGGCTGTAGCGTGCGGGTTCGGACAAGGCCAGCAGGTAGACGAAGGGTTTCAGCAAGGAGCCGACCGGACGCCTGGCCTCGATCGCACGGTTGAAGCCCGCCGTGCGCGCATTGCGCCCACCGACCAGCGCCACCACCTCGCCATCGCGCGCCCGCGTGACGACGAGCGCGCCCTCGATCACCTTGTCCTTGTCGAGCTTGCCGAGGGTGTCGGCGAGCGCCGCCTCGGCCAGGGACTGCGCCGCCGGATCGAGGGTGGTCAGCACGGTCAGGCCCTCGCTCTTCAGGCGCGACTCGTCGTACTCGCGGCGGATCTGCTCGCGCACCAGCTGCACGAAGGCCGGGTAGCGCACCCGCGAGGGCGGCCGTGGCACCACACTGATCGGCGTCTTCAGCGCCTCGGCGTGCATCGCCTCGTCGATCAGCCCGGTCTCGAGGAACTGCGCGAGCACGATGCGCCGCCGTGCCAGCGCGCGCTCGGGATTGCGCCGCGGGTCGTACAGCGAAGATCCCTTGACCAGGCCCACCAGCAGCGCGATCTCGGCGGCCCCGAGATCCTCCAGCGGCCGACCGAAGTAGAACTCGGCGCCGGCACCAAAGCCGTGGACCGCAAGCGCGCCGTTCTGCCCGAGGTAGGCGCGGTTGAGGTAAGCCTCGAGGATGGTGCGCTTGTCAAAGCGGGCCTCGATGACCAGCGCCAGGCCCATCTCGTAGAGCTTGCGTTCGATGTCGCGGCGATTGCTGAGCAGCGGGTGCGTGGCCATCTGCTGGGTGATCGTCGAGCCGCCCTGCACCACCCGCCGCGCCTTCAGGTTGGCCCACATCGCGCGCGCGATGCCGAGCGGGTCGATGCCCGGGTGATCGCGGAACTGGCGGTCCTCGACCGCCTGGATGCCCTCGACCAGCAAGACCGGCATCTGCGCGATCGGCAGCGGCAGGCGCTCGGCATCGTCGGCCGGCAGGAAGGTGGCGATGCGCGCCGGATCCAGACGTTTGCGGTCCAGGGCGCGGCCGTCGGACAGGCGCTTGATGCGACTGACCTTGCCGCCGCTGAAAGCGACTTCGATGCGCTCGGCGCGCTCCGTCCCGTCGGCGAAATCGAACTGACGGGTGTGGATCTCGAAGCGCGCGCCGTCGCGACGGTAGCTCCCCGGCGTCTGGCCCATGCGATCGTCGGCATAGCGCGCCGCGGCCAGTTCCACCAACAGCAGCTCGGGTGTCAATGCGAGACCGGGACGCAGCTCCAGCGGCCGGGCGTAGACGCGACTGGCCACCGGCTGCGCGCCGAGGTCGAAGCGCTCGTCGACCACGCGCCCGAGCACGACCCAGGCCGGCAAGGCGCAGCCCAGCGCAAAGCCGATCCCGAAAGCGATGAGGCGCTTCAGCCACTTCCACATGGGAGGCGAGCATAAAGCCCTGGGGCGACCGCGTTCGGGCCGGGCCATGGCGATGTTCAGGCGGAACCTCCGGCCAACCGCGTGTTCCAATGCCGGCAAGCCTCCCCGATAATCCGCGCCCCCGCGCCAGGCCCAGATCCTGGCCGCCCACCGAGCCCATCGATCCATGCCGGAGCCGAACACCACGCCGCCCGTGATCCTCGTGCTGCCGCACGCGGACGAGCTGGCCGTGTGGCGCCAGCGCTTGCCGACCGGCTTGCGACCGCGGGTGCTGGCCGTGGCGCCGCTGACCGACTGGCGCAAGGAGATCGCGCAACTGCGTCGCGCTTACCCGGGCACTTGGCTGCTGCGCGTCCGCGCGCGCGACCTGTGGGCGGCGGACGATGCGCTGGCGCGGCTGATGGCAGCGGCTCGGGCATGGCCGGGGCCGCTGGCCGCGATGAGCAATCGCTGCGCGGGCCTCAGCCCGGCGGCAGCCGACACCATGCTGGCCGCGCCGGCTGCCGCCATCGATGCCGCTGCGGCCGCACTCGGTGCCGGGCAGCCGCTGGCCATCGACGACTGTGATCCACCGCTCTGGGTGCTCGCTGGCGAAAGCGATCCGGCCGCGACGCTGGGCGTGTGCGACCAAGCCTACGTGCACGATGCGACACGTCCGATCGAGGGCCTCACGACGCCACCGGACCGCCGCGAACGCGAGCCGGCGCATCCGCTGGCGAGTGTGCGCCGCGCACTGCATCAGTCGCCCCTGCGCGATCCCGCCGACTGGCCTGCCGCCGCACGCGACCTCCGCCCGGTGGTGCTGCATGTGCTGCACGGCTGGGGTGGCGGCGCCGAGCGCTGGGTGCGCGACCTCGCCCATGCCGACCCGACGCGCCACCACCTGCTGCTGCGGGCACTGGGCCACCCCGGCCGCGCCTGTCACGGCGAATGGCTGGAACTGTCCTCGGCGCGCAGCGGTGTGCGCCTGGGTCGCTGGCGGCTGGCCCCCGGAATCGGCGCGCTCGCCGATCGCCACCAGGCTTACCGGGAGCGCCTGCACGCGATCATCGGCCGCCACGGCGTCGAGACCCTGCTCGTGTCCTCCCTGATCGGGCACTCGCTGGAGGTGCTGCGTACGGGATTGCCGACGCTCTGGATCGCCCACGACGCATTTCCCTTCTGGCCCGCCCTGCACCGCGACTTCGGCGATCCGGCGGCCCATTTCGACGAACTCGAACTCGCGCGCGACCTGGGTCGCCCAGGGCTTCCCTTTCGCGAACGCGACGGCGGCCGCTGGCAAGCCTTGCGCGCAGCCACCGTCGATGCGCTGGCCGCGGCCGATGTCCACCTCGTTGCCCCCAGCCAGGCGGCGCTGGCGCAAGTCCAGCGCGTCGCCGACGGCTGGCGCCCGATATCCACCAGCATCATCCCGCACGGCATCCAGCTCTGGCCCGATGCGGTCCCGGTGCAGCCGGAGGCAGGTCGTCCGCTCCGGATCGTGGTGCTCGGCCGCATCAACGGCGCCAAGGGCGAGGACCTGCTCGCGCAGTTGATCCCGCAACTCGACGAGCGCGTCGACTTGCACCTGCTGGGCGGCGGCAAGGCCGCCGAGCGCTTCTTTGGCCACGCAGGCGTGCACATCGTCCTCGATTATGCGCACGCCGAACTGCCGGATATCCTGGCCCGCATCGCGCCCGACGCCGCCCTGCTGCCGGTCACGGTGTCAGAGACCTTCTCCTACACGCTGAGCGAGCTGTGGAGCCTCGCCATCCCGCCGATCGCGACCCACCTCGGCGCGCTGGCCGAGCGCATCGAAGAGGGGCGGACCGGCCTGTTGCTGCCGCCGGACGCGGCGGTGATCGCCGGGCGGCTGCTCGGGCTGGCCCGTGATCGTGCGCCACTGGACACGATTCGCGCCCAACTCCGCGAGCAATCGCCGCGCACCGTATCGGCCATGGCCCGCGACTATGATGCGCTGCTGCCCGGCGGCATCCGAGCTGCCCTGCGCGGACTGCCGATGGCCGTCGCTGCCACCGATCTGGCGGTCGCCGACGACGCCCTGACCGATGCCGAGTTGCGCCTCGCAGAACTCGCGAAGCGCGCCGAGGAGCAGGAGGCCGAACTGGCCCGACGCGCCGACTGGGCTTTCGGCCTGGACCGCCTGGTGCAGGAGCGGACGCGCTGGGCGCAGGCGCTGGATGCGGAATTGGACCAGGCCCGGACGCTCCATGCCCACCGGGAGCAGGAACACTCCGAAACGCAGGCAGCCATGGAAGCTGCCCGCGCCGCGGCGGTCGCCGAGGCGGATCGACTCAACAAGGAACTCGAGCGCACCATGGAAGAGCAGCGCCTGTATGCCGCCGAACTCATTGCCCGCGCCGCGACCCTGGAAGCGGCCGTGCGCGAGCGTGAGCACGCCATCGCCGAACGCGACGGGCGCCTCGAACAACTGGCCGGCGAAATCCACGAACTCGGCGCCGAGCGCGACCGCGTCACCGCCGAGCGCGCGCGCCTCGAGGCCGAGCTCGCCGCGCTGGCCGCCGACACGCGCCGCATCGAGGCCGAGCGCAACGCCATCGAGGCGCAGCGCCTGGAGATCCTCGCCAGCACGAGCTGGAAGCTCACCGCTCCGCTGCGCGCCGTGGGGATGCTGATCAAACGCGCGCGCGCCTCCCTGACCTTCCGCCTGCGCCGCCTGCGCAGCCTGTTCGGGCGCACCCGTGGCAGCCTCGGACGGCGCGGCATTGCCGGCACGATCCAGCGCGCCCGCCAGGAACTCGCCGAATCCGGCAAGACGCCACCGCCACCGACCACGGTCGAGACGCCGGTGCCGGCCAGCGTTTACCAGCCCTTCGCGCTGCCCACCAGCGAGGTGCCGCTGGTCTCGGTCATCGTGCCGGTCTACAACCAGCTCCACCACACCTGGAACTGCCTGAAGGCGCTGGCCGAACAAGCCGGATCGACGCCCTTCGAGGTCATCGTCGTCGACGACGGTTCCAGCGACGCCACCGCGCTCGAAGTGCCGCGCATCAGCGGCGTGCGCTTCCACAAGAACCCGGAGAACCTGGGCTTCATCGGCGCCTGCAATGCCGGCGCGGCGCTGGCGCGCGGCCGCTACCTCTTCTTCCTCAACAACGACACCGCCGTGCAGCCGGGCTGGCTGGAGCCGCTGATCGAAACCTTCGCCACCTTCGAGCGGGTGGGCCTGGTCGGCTCCAAGCTGGTCTACCCGGACGGGCGATTGCAGGAAGCCGGCGGTATCGTCTTCAAGGATGGCTCGGGCTGGAACTACGGCCGCTTCGACCACCCCGACGACCCGCGCTACGACTACCCGCGCGAGGCCGATTACTGCTCGGGCGCTGCGATCCTGATCGAAAAGGCCCTGTTCGATTCCTTCGGCGGCTTCGATGCACTGTACAAGCCGGCCTACTACGAGGACACCGACCTCGCCTTCAAGGTGCGCGCCGCCGGCCTGCGCGTGATCTACCAGCCGGCATCCAAGGTGATCCACTTCGAGGGTGTCACCGGCGGCACCGACACCTCGAGCGGCACCAAGCGCTACCAGGTCATCAACCAGGCGAAGTTCCTCGAGCGTTGGCGCGAAGCGCTTGCCCGCCAGCCTGAACCGACCGATCACGCCGGCATCTGGCGCGCGGCGACGCACCGCGTGCAAGGCCACATCCTGCTGATCGACGCGACCACGCCGACGCCGGACCAGGATTCGGGCTCGGTGCGCTACATCAACCTGATCCGCGTGCTGCGCGCACTCGGCTGGCAGTGCACCTTCTTCGCCGACAACCGCGCCTACATCGAGCGCTACAGCGCCGAACTGCGCGCGCTCGGCGTCGAGGTGCAGTTCCACCCCTGGCTGTCCGACCCGGTCGCCTTCTTCCGCGAGCGCGGCGCGCAGTTCGATGCGGTGATGGTGAGCCGTCACTACGTGGCCAGCCATTACGTCGACCTGGTGCGCCAGTACGCACCGAAGGCGCGCCTGCTCTTCGACACCGTCGACCTGCACTACCTGCGCGAGCAGCGCGCTGCGGCCGTGGCCGGCAGCGAAGCCATGGCCCGCCAGGCCGAGACCACGCGCAACGCCGAACTCGACCTAATCCGCCGCTCGGACATCACGCTGGTCGTCAGCCCGGTCGAACAGGCACTGCTGGCCCAGGAAGCCCCCGGCGCGCGCGTCGAAGTGCTGTCGAACGTGCACGAAGTGGCCGGGCGCAAGGCCGGCTTCGAGGCGCGCAAGGATTTGTGGTTCGTCGGCGGTTTCCAGCACACGCCGAATGTCGATGCCGTGGAGTGGTTCGTGCGCGAGATCTGGCCGCTGGTGCGTGCCGAACTGCCGGAGGCCACCTTCCACGTGGTCGGCAGCAAGATGCCGGAATCGCTGGCCACGCTGAAGGTCGAGGGTGTGAAGCTGCACGGCTTCGTCGATGACATCAGCCCCTTCCTCGATGGCTGCCGCCTTTCGGTGGCGCCACTGCGCTACGGTGCCGGCGTCAAGGGCAAGGTCAACCAGAGCATGGCCCATGGCCAGCCCGTCGTGGCCACGCCGATCGCCGTCGAGGGCATGGAGATCGAGGCCGGCCGCGAGGCGCTGGTGGCCCAATCACCCGCCGATTTCGCTGCCGAAGTCGTGCGCCTGTACCGCGATCCTGATCTGTGGCTCGCGCTCTCCGATGCCGGCTTGGCCAACATCGAAGCGCATTTCTCCTTCGCCGCCGCCGCGCGGGCGCTGGAGCGGGTGTTGCGGGGCTGAGGGAAGGTGCGGGACCCGAAAGAGCTGAGCGAAGCCGTGATGTAGGAGCGCGCACTGCGCGCGAAAAGGACCTTGCCGCAATCCCTATCGCGCCCAAGGGCGCTCCTACGGCCGCAGAGCCGGCGCCGCCGCAACGTAGGAGCGCGCTCTGCGCGCGAAAAGACCTCTCGGCAATGCCTTTCGCGCCCAAGGGCGCTCCTTGTATGTTGCTCTTGCGCTGCTTTTTGAGCTTCTTGGAGATGAATCTTGATGGTGCTTTTGAGGCTCTGAGAGGGTCATCAGAGATCCCTGAAGGCTTGACGATC